>CAMYXG010000027.1 GCA_947303225.1 uncultured Caryophanales bacterium
AAGAATATAATAGTAAAGAGAGGGAATAAATATGTTTTGTAAAAACTGTGGATTAGAATTAACAGGAACAGAAAGTGTCTGTCCGCAATGTGGAATGCAAGTAACAAATGAGCAACCAGTTATGGTAAATCCAGAAATGTCATCTATGGAAGGAAGTAATCAAGCTACTGCAGTAAACACTCAACCAGTAATAGAGACAACAACTCCCGTAGCAGGAATAGCTCAAGAGCCACAGCCTGTAGTTACTCCAGAACAGCCTACAATAGGTTCACAACCATCATTACCACCAACTGCACCTGTAATGGAACAACAAGCACCTATGATGCAAAATCAGCCATCAATACAACAACCGACGATGGGTCCAATTCCAGCAGTTCAACCAGTACAACAGCCAGGAGTAGCACCACAAAATCAGCAACCAGGGCAACCACAGCCAGGGAAAAAAATAAGTACAACAACAATTTTATTAATTGCTATTTTAGCAGTTGTAATAATCATTGGTATTATTTTAATCGTTGTTTTAGGAAAAGATAAAGAGGCATCAAATACTACAACAACGAACGATACTAATACAACACCAGATACAGTCGGTACAGTAACAAAAAATACCATTGCATTTGATGGTTACACATTTACCATTCCAGATGGATATGAAGCAACGGAAGATGCTAAATATGGACTAGTAATAGAAAATAGTATGACTGCTTTCATAATGAAATTAGATCATTATTATAATTATGATAGTTATAAAGAAATGTTGCTAAAGAAATATCCAGAAATTGGTTCGGACATAGAAGTAGAATTGCAAGGAAGAAAATATTTATTAGTAGCATATAAAGCAGATGACAATACATATGAAGGAACGAGTTATGTAACAGAATTATCTAAAACAGAATGTGCTGTTGGAGGAGTAACGAAAGCAGATGGTTCTCTTCCACCAGAAAGTGATTTTGCTATTTTGTCAAAAATAATTAATTCAGCAACAGAAAATGGAGATTCATCATTTGCAGCAAAAGATTCTGATAAAAAAGAAATGTTAGAACTACCAAAACCATCACCAAAAGATGTAAATTTTAATAATCAATAAATAGCAGCTTTTCTTGACAAAAAGAAAATAATGTATTATAAGTAAATTAAATTGTTGATTTGGAGTAGTAATTATTCAAATTATATTAAAGAGAGAAATGGTTTGGTGAGACATTTCATATAAGGAATAATGAATGGACCAATGAGAGTTTCCTTGAATAATAGTAGAGGAAAACGGTACTCTTCCGTTATTAGAGAGCATATATGATAGTATATGAAATTAGGTGGCTAAATAAGAAATAAAATCTTATCCTATTTTAGGATAAGATTTTTTTTAGAAAAGAGGAATGAATATGAAAAAACTAAGAATGTTAACAGGACTACAACCAACCGGAGTAATTACATTAGGAAACTATATTGGAGCAATTAAACAAATGGTAGAAAATCAAGATAAATATGATTCATTTCTATTTGTAGCAGATCTTCACTCTATTACAATACCTCAAGATAAAGATGAATTATCAAAAAAAACAAGAAGTTTAATTGCTTTATACTTAGCATGTGGAATAGATCCAAAGAAAAATACCATCTATATTCAATCAGAAAATCCATATCATGCGAATTTATCATGGTTATTAGAATGTAATGCTTATTTTGGAGAAATGTCTAGAATGCATCAATTCAAAGAAAAAAGTAAAAAAAATGAAAACTTTACAGTAGGATTATTTACTTATCCAGTATTAATGGCAGCAGACATATTATTATATGATACAAATATTGTTCCAGTAGGAATTGATCAAAAACAACATGTAGAAATCGCCAGAGATATTGCAATACGTTTTAATAAAAAATATGGAGAAACATTTGTAATACCTGAACCCAAAATAAGTGAAAGCGGTACGAAAATAATGGATTTAGTAACTCCAACCCAAAAAATGTCAAAATCCGCTGAGAATGAAAAAGGAGTCATACGTATTCTAGACGATATTAAAGTAGCTAGAAAAAAAATAATGTCAGCAACTACAGATAGTGAGATGAGCATTCGATATAATCCAGAACAAAAGCCAGGTATTTCTAATCTTATTAATATTTATGTTTCATTAACAGATAAAACAATTCAAGAAGTAGAAGAAGAGTTTAAGGATTCTAATTATGGCACCTTTAAAAAAGCTGTTGCAGATGAAGTTGAAAAACTTCTAACAAAAATTCAGAAAAAGTATCATGAAATCTTAAATTCAAAAGAATTAGATAAAATATTAGATGAAGGAAGAGATAAAACAATAGAAATAGCAAAAGCAAAATACCTAGAAGCAAAAGAAAAAATGGGATTTCATCGATAAAAAGATAATTATAATAGGAAACAATATACTCTATAAAATATTACAGACTATTTCTCAAATGACAATTTGTGAATAGTCTTTTTTTTATTATATAATTTTAAAAGAATATTCAAGCGATATATTTTGTGTGTAATAATAGTATAATAGCAAGATTTAATAATAGGAGATATGTATAGCTAGAAAAAAGCAAATATTGGAGATGATAGATTTCAGGATAATTATATCTCTAAATGTAATTTCATTACATGTTTCATTTTTGGAAAAGCATAGAAATAATGATCAGAAGAATTCTCAAATAAAATATAATAAGATGAATCTTTATAAAATAAACCCTCAGCCATAGGAGGTAATTTTTCTTGTTGAACTAAAGTATCTGATGAAAAAATATAGTAAGGAATCATTTGATGATTAAATTCATAAAAACCAGAAGATTCGGTTTTAGTAATATCATCATATATAAGTAACTGAGAAGATATTAAATTAGTAAACGAAGTAGTAAAGACAAACTGACCATTTTCATTAAAAGTTAATCCTTGTACCATTTTTGGTAAAGAAAAAATAATATTAGGCTGAGAATAATTCATAGTAGATGTTACATCATAAGCAAATAACAAAGGATTATTATCTTTAACAGGATAAAATGGATTTAAAAAGAAATCTCCAATCCACAACTGTTGATTATAATATGTACAAAAATCTCCTCGAATCTTTAATTTTTGATTCTTTATACTTTGAATATAATCATTTTTCGTATGTAATATTTCATCTAAAGAGTATTCATTTACTTCATAATCACTAGTAATCCATACAGTAGAGTCATCAGTAGCAATACCTCCAACATGATGCAGGTTATCACTTTGATCCAATTCTTTTATTTTTAATTGTTTTAATACTTTTCCCGTAGTAAAATTAGTAACATATAACATACTAACATGATGATTAGCATTATAAGAAGTTTGTAAAACTACATCATAAAGGTTAGAATAAGCTAAACCTTGAGGTACATATTGATTGGTATTTCCCTGTATCAAGAAAGAATCCTGATAGTTCTTTTTTTGTACTTGATAATGAATTACAAGACGTAAGACATCCAATACAAAAAAACTAATGAAAACTCCAAATATAATACCGATACAAAATAATCCTTTTTTTAAAACCTTCATAAAAACACTCCTATCATAAAAATATTTTATCATAATTGATAAAAAGTAGCTGTATTTTTTACAAATATAATGTATAATAGAAAAAAAAGATAGGAGTAGAGAAGTATGGAAAATGAAAATAACAACATCGAAGAAGTAACACAAAATACATCACCTGAGGTAGAAAATATAGCTTCAGGAACTGATAATGATGCTATTCAAACATCAGAAGCACCACAACAAACAGAGGCAACACCATCAGTAGATACCACATCACAACAAGCCCCAATAGAAAGTGAAAATCAACAACAAGTATCAGAAGTTCCACAAGTGAATAACACAGGACAAACACAGGAAATGGCACCAATATTAGATGCAAAAGAAGAAAAGAAAGGAAAAAGTCCACTTCCAATTATAATCGCTATCATCGCAATAGTAGGTATCATGGGATTATTATTCCTTCCAAAATTATTAGTATCTAAGAAAAAAATTGTTGAAAATGAAATTACAACAGTATTTACAGCAGCAAAGAAATCTCTAAAAGAAGGAGAAAAAAACATCCTAGAATATGACTTAGAAAAAGACTCTTTAGGGTTAAATGGATCCTTAACAATTGATTCTAACTACAAAAATGGTGACATAGATTTAACAAAACTTAAAAATTATAAAATTGTATATCAAGGAGCAATTGATAAAAAAGGAAACGAAGCATCTGCTCAACTAGAATTATTGAAAGGTACTAAGAATTTAATAGCAATAGATAGCTATACGAAAGGTAAAAATGTTCTACTTTCATTAGGAGATATTTACAAAAAGGGCTTAACTACAACTTTAGAAAAAGAGATTAAAGAATTAGATTTATCTAAAACAAAAAATACAAAAGATATAGAAACATTAATTGAAAAGACAGAAAAAATTGTAAAAGGTACAATTAAAGATGAAAATATAACAAAAACAAAAGAAGAAAAAGAAATCAATGGAAAAAAAGACAAGTATACAAAAATAGAATATAAAATCAATTTAAATGAGTTTTCTAAAGAAGTATTAACAGCTTATCAAAATGATTCAGAAATCATCACAATCCTAGCAAACCTTACAGAACAAACAGAAAAAGACATAAAAGATTTATTAAAGGATGCTATTGATAACATTGATAGTAAAGAAGATTTATTAATCATAAATAATTATGTAAAAGGATTTAATAATGAGTTAAAAGAAATAGAGATTATTGATGATGAATCAACAATAATAATAGATAAAGATGGCAATATTTATAAATATCGTATGGAAAATGCAGGAGAAAAAATCTTTAGTGGGGAGTATAATTCAAAAGAAGAATCTTTCACATTGGAAACCGAATTAGGAATGTCACTTAAAATGACCACAGAAAACGATAGTAAGATAATATCATTTAATTATAAACAAGGTAGTACTTCATTAGCATTAGATGCAAAGATTCAAAATAAAGTAAAGGGTGCTACTCAAGAAAATAATATAGAAATCAAGATATCTTATAAAAGTGATTCAGATAATATTTCAGCAACTCTTCAAAATGATTTAACAATTTCTAAAAATCAAAAAATAGAAAAGATTAATAAAACACCTACAGAAGACATAGATGATTTGACAGAAGAAGAATTACAAGATATTACATTGGCATTCTATGAAAAAATAGAAGACTTAATATATGATATTATGCCAAGTATGGCAGATAGTGGAACTTCTTTTAGAGAAATAATGGGATAAATCCAAAGAAGAGGGTAGCAATTATTCTCTTCTTTTTGTTATAATAGAAATGGTGATGAAATTGAAAACATGTTTAGTCCTAGAAGGAGGTGCCCTAAGAGGAATCTATACAGCAGGAGTACTAGATGAGTTACAAAAAGAAGATATCAAAATAGATACTATTATAGGAGTATCAATGGGCTCTCTAATTGGAATGAATTACGTATCAAAACAACCAGGAAGAGCAATTCGTTACAATTTAAAGTATTGTAAAGACAAAAGATTTATTGGTTTACATTCACTATTAACAACAGGAAATATAGCCAATAAAGAATTTGGCTATTATGAAATTCCCAATAAATTAGATAAATTTGATTATGATACTTATAAAAAATCTAATATAAAATTTTATTGTACAGTAACAAATCTTGAAACAGGAAAAGCTGAATATATTGAAATTAAAGATGCAAAAAAGGAAATAGAATATTTAAGAGCAGGAAGTTCGATGCCAGGAGTATCTAAAATAGTAGAGATTAATCATAATAAATATTTAGATGGAGGTATAGCAGATTCTATTCCAGTAAAAAAAGCACAAGAATTAGGATATGATAAAATTATAGTAATAACAACAAGACCAATTGAATATAGAAAAAGAAAATCAAAATTAAAGACTTTATCAAGAATCTATCAAAAATATCCAAACTTTGTAAAAACAATTTCAAAGAGAAATCAAAATTATAATAAAACAGTTGAAGAAATCATCCAATTAGAAAAAGAAGGTAAAATATTTGTAATTCGTCCAAGTAAAAAAATACCAATAAAACGAGTAGAAAAGAACCCAACTCGTATAAAAGAACAATATCATCTAGGAATAAAAGATTTTCAAGCCAAAAAAGAGGAATTAAAAGAGTATTTGCAAAAGAAAGAAGGAAAGAAAAAATGAAAAAGTTTTATGTAGAAGATAAAGTATTTGATATACTACCAAATCTAAATATAGGAATATTAGTCTTGAAAAATGTTAATGAAAATAAAAAGTTAGAAGAAACAGAAGCAAATGAAATTAAAAATATATTAGATACAGCAAATCAAAAAGCAAAAAGATTTCTAACAAGTGATACCATTTCAGAAAATGAAGTAGTAAAAGTATGGAGAGAAGCATATTCTGCTTTTCCTACAAAGAAAGGAGCTAGATGTTCATTAGAAAATCTATTAAAAAGAGTCCTACATGATAATCCGGTAGGAACCATTCTACCATCTGTTGATATTACAAATGCCATTTCATTAGAATATGCCTTTCCAATTGGAGCAGAAGATCTAGATAAGATTGAAGGAGATATTCGCTTAGGTATCATGAATGGAGATGAATTATTTATACCGATTGGGAAAGATAAAGAAGAACCACCATTAAAAGGAGAAATTGCCTATCGAGATGATTATGGTGCTGTATGTCGTTGCCTTAATTGGAGAGATGGAATTCGTACAGAAATAACAGATGATACTACTTATGAATTTATCGCAATGGAATGTCTAGAACCAAACCGTTTAGAAGAATTACAAGAAGCATTAAATCGGTTAGAAGAATTAATGTGTCATTACTTAGATGCCGAAACAGTTACAAAAACAATTATGACAAGAGAAGACAATTCAGTAGAAATATAGTGTCAAATTTGAATATCAATTATTGCGAAAAAAAAGACACTGTGGTACGATTAAATCATAGAGGAGTGGTAGTGTGAAGAACAATAAAAATAGTAGCTTGACAATTTTTATCATTGTAGGAATAGTTGTAGGAATTTATTTACTTTTAAGAATAGGAAGTGGAGCTATAGATTTAATAGCATCTCCATTCTCATATAGAGAACTGAATATCCTTTCATCCAATGACAATAAAGACCTAGAAAATGATATTAAAAAATATGCTCAAAAAGAAGGCTTTAAAACATCTTTCACTTATATGGGAGACTTGGATATAGTAGATGAATTAAATTTAAATTCAGATGCTTATGATGCTGTATGGATTTCAAATTCTCTATGGCTATACATGCTAAATGATTCTCATATTACAAGTGAATCAAAAAGTATTAGTATAAGTCCAGTCGTAATGGGAATACAAATGTCTAAAGCAAAAAGTCTAGGATTAGTTGGAAAAGATTTGAAAAATAATGATATTTTAAATCTAATTAAAAATAAACAAATAAAATATATAATGAGCTCTGTAACACAAACCAATGATGGAGCAAGTTCTTATTTAGGATTTTTAAATGCACTTGCAGGATCTCCAGAAGTATTAAAAGAAGAAATGCTTGAAAATCCAGAACTAATTACAAATTTAAAAGAATTGTTTAAAGGAGTAGAAAGAGTATCAGGAGATCAAGATTTCTTAGAGACAATGTTTGTAAATGGTGATGACTATGAAGCAGTAATTGCTAGTGAATCATCACTAATTAATATCAATAAAAAATTAAAAGAAAAGAATAAAGAGGAGCTTTATTTAATTTATCCAACAGATGGAGTTCCAATCAATGATTCTACACTAGCTTTTATTGATCATTATAAGTATCCAAAGAAGAAAGAAAACTATTTAAAACTACAAAAGTATTTAAGAAGTAAAGAAGGACAAAATCAATTAAAGTCATTAGGAAGAAGAACTTGGTATGGAGGAATATCCTTAAATGAAGATAAACAAATCTTTAATCAAGATTGGGGAATCCATACAGAGAAGTATTTAACAGGAACAAAATTTCCATCCAAAAAAGTAATTACAAAAGCAATTGATTTATATATTGAACAAATAAGAAAACCATCCCACACAGTATTTTGCCTAGATTACTCAGGAAGTATGTATGGAGAAGGACGAGATCAATTAGTAGAAGCTATGGAATATATCTTAGATAGAGAAAAAGCAAGAACAGCAAAACTTCAATTCTCTAAAGTAGATAAAATTACTGTCTTACCATTTGAAACACAAGTAAGAGGTTCTATTACAACAGAAGATGGAACCAATACAATGAATATGTTGGAACAGATAAGAAATTTAGAGCCAAGTGGTTCTACCGCATTATATGATTGTGCAATGGAAGGTATAGAGATTTTAGAGAAAGACTCAGATAACTATACAAAAACAATCATTGCTATGACAGATGGAGAAATCAATATAGGTAGTTTTGAAGATTTAATAAGTGTATATCGTGCACATCAATCCAAAATACCAATTTATAGTATTACCTTTGGAAAAGCAAAAGAAGATCAATTGAAAGAAATTGCTGAATTAACAAATGCCAAAGTATTTAATGGAAAAAAAGGTCTATTAGAAGCATTTAAAGAGGTTAGGGGGTATAGTTAATGAAGAAGCGGTATATCTATTCTGCTTACCTAGCATCAGCATTCTTCATTATATTATACATACTCTTATCCTTTCCATTATGGATTACACTATTAATCACAGCAGTAGTGTATGTAGGAGGAATTTTTCTATTTAAAGAAAAAGATGTACGAAAGTACGATCCAAATATCATGATGCATTATTGCTACTTAATTAGTAAAATTGATAATTACACCAATTTAATAAAAAATAGAAGTGTAAAAAAAGATATAAAAGATATTACAGAAAAAGCAGAGAAAATAGTGGTAATGTTAGAACAAAAACCAAATAAAATTACTCAAGTATATGATGGATTTGATTTTTACTTACCACAAACAATCAAAATATTAGATCAATATCAAATGATTGAAGAGACCGAAAAAAAATCGGAACAAGAAAAAAAATTTGGAGAAGAAAATAATACAACACTAGATTATATAGAAAAAGAAATAGATAAACTATTAGAAAATATGAATTATACAAAAATGCTAGATATTAATGCAAGTATAGAAATGTTTCAAAAAGCAAACAACAAGATAGAAACAAAATCAGATAAAGAGGGAAGTGAAGAACATGCTTAAAGAAGGAAAACTTGAAAAAATAATAGGAATTGCTATCTTAGGAGTAGTAATTATTGTAGTAGTTGTTATAAAAGGAATTGTAGATTCCAAATCAGATAAAGGATTAACAGTAGTTTATGGAGCCGTAGGTGGAGGAAAGGAAGACTTTATTGCTGATGAAGAATTTAATAGAATATTAAAAGAAAAATATCGTATTTGTACCAGATAGTTGGGGAAATGGTAGTACTATCACTAAACCACTAGTAAGAGAAACCGTTCACTTTGGAAATACATCAGTACCAGAAAGTGAATTGTCTATTACAAATGATAGATGTACAAAATACGATATCTTATTTACAAGTGATGAACGATATTTAACTTATTATAGAGGAATACCAAAAGAAGACGAAGCAGAACGTTATCGAGTATTAAAAGGGTCTCTTACATTAAATACACCAATTGTTTTCTATAGTTGGGATACTGTAGTAGATGCTTTAGAAAAAGAAGGCATTGTAACAAAAGAAGGAGATATTTACTATATTACAGATTTTAATAAGTTAATTGATGATATTTTAGCAGATAAATCATGGAAAGATATTGGACTAACTGATTTATTTGGAAATATGAATATAGCATCTGTTGACCCCGTATCATCTTCTCCAGGAGCAACTTATTATGGATTATTGCTTACAATCTTAACAAATGGAAATGAAAGTAAAGAAGCAATGGAAAAAGCATTACCAAAATTAAAACAATTATATGATAAATCTGGATATATGGGAGTCACACCAGCTGATTTATTTGAAAAGTTTATGAAAATTGGACAAGGTACTTACCCATTAATCGTTGATTATGAAAAAAGTTTAATGGAATTCCGTAACAGAGATAAAGATGGTTATAATAATGTAAAAGATCATCTAAGAATTCTTTATTCAAAACCAACTGTAACAAACTCACATTGTATCGCAACATTTACAGAAAATGGAAACAAATTCTTAAAAGCATTTGATGATAAAGACATTCAAGAACTAGCATGGAAAAACTATGGATTCCGCGTAGAAGGATCAGGTGGAGTAAGTGATGTATCTGTCGTAGATATGCCAGGAATACCATCCAAAATAACAAGTGGAGCCAAAGGATTAGGAATGGATACTTATAATAGATTAATAGAATATTTAGATAAAGGAGTGTAGAAAATGGGATTTATTAAAGCTATTCAAACTGCTACTACAGGACAGTTAGCAGATTCATACCGCGAGGTCATTAAATTTGAAAATAAGGATAAAAACTTACTAATAAAAAAAGTAACAACAGATAATGGAGTAATTACAAATGAATCAAGACTATTTGTAGAACCAGGACAATGTGCAATTTATACAGACAATGGAGCAATCAAGGATATTATTACAGAGCCAGGAATGTATTTTATGGATACATCAGCTCCATCATTATTCCAAGTAAATATCTTTGAAGGAATAGGGGCTAACTTCTTAGAATCAATGAAAAGAATTGCTTATGAAGGACAAACAATCACAACTCAGTCAGTATACTTCATCTCTTTAGCAGAATTAACTAATATACCATATGAAACAAAAACAAACATATTATATAAAGATCCAGAATGGGGTCCAATGGATATTAAATTATCAGGATCATATGGAATCAAAGTAGTAAATCCAATGAATCTTTTAACAAATGTAAATAGTAATGCGGATGAATATTACTTTTCAGATTTAGGAACTCAAATAGATGATTATATCAATAAAGAATTAATGGAAAAAATGAATGGATTTAACGTTTCATTCGATTCTATTGCTAGTAAGATGGCAGAAGCATCAGAAGCAATCATAGAAGAAATCAATAAAGATACAGAAAGCTTAGGAATTGCTCTAACAAGAGTAGTAATTGGAGAAATTACAGTACCAGAAGAAATTAAGAAAGCAATGTATGAAAGAACTGGTATTAAGATGAAAGCAACAAGTGTAGACTCAGAACAAGCTGATATCTATACAAAACTAAATACTGCAGAAGCAATGAAAGATATGGCAAACAATCAAGGAAATGCTGGAACAACCATTATGGGAATGAATATGGGTAATACATTAGCAGGAATGGTTAACAATAATATCAATCAAGCACAAGCAGAAAAAACACCAGAAGAACCAGTACAAAATGAAACCAATGAATAAAAGACGTTAAGTCTTTTTTCGTTGCATAAAAAACTAGTATTTGTTATAGTGATAATGGTGGTAGGATATGAGAAGAATTTTGAATTATTATTAATAATTTGATATACTTAGAATAGGGTGATATCATGAATGAAAATTTAATTTTAGAAAGAGAAAAATCATATATTGATAAGATTTGTAATGAATATCAATATGATAGTAATATTAAACATCTTTTATATATTATGATACCAGCATTTATTATAAAATATGGAACTAATAAAGAAAAATTAATATTAAAT
>CAMYXG010000028.1 GCA_947303225.1 uncultured Caryophanales bacterium
TGGAGGATATTATTCTGATAAGAATGGAAAAGGTACTCAAAAAATAAATTCTGCTGGAACAATTAGTGCAAAAGCGAGTGGGGTTACTTCTTCTACTACTTGGTTTGCAAAATGGACACCAAATACTTGTACGATTAATTTCTCACCAAATGGAGGAGTATTTAATAATAATGCGAATAATACAACACAAACACTACAATATGGAAAAAGTGTTAGTGATTTTTGGAATGCGAATGGAGGAACTTATAAGGCGACAAAAACTGGTCATACCATTACAAGTAGTAAAGCCTGGTTATTGTCTGGTACTACAAAAACATTTGATGAAACAAAAGGATATAAAGCAACAGATATTTGTACTTCTTTGAAGACGAAAAATCAAACAGTAACTTTAAAAGCCAATTGGCAAGCTAAGAAAGTAGCTGTAACCTTTAATTGTAATGGGGGGACTGGTGGAGGAAGTGAACCTTTTACTTATGGAAAGAGCGGTCAAAAGTTTTCTAAAACTTGTACGTGGACTGATCATACATTACTTGGATGGTCTGATGTTCGTAATGCAACAACTAAAAAGTGGAATATTGCGAGTAGTGTATCTGATAATTGGATTGATACTTATTCTCCTAAAATCACTCTTTATGCTATATGGAAATCTAGAAAGCAGGTAGTAGTTACGTATCAAGAAAATAGCAATAATCATAATGTTGATCATTTTGTTGGAGAAAAATATCATTATTATACTCCGTACTCAACGCCAACCAAAACTGGATATACATTTAATGGCTGGTATACTAAAACAGGCTGTGAGGGGTTAAAGGTTGATACTTCAACAACAGTAACAAATCCTAAAAATCACAAACTATATGCTTGTTGGAATGTTAAAACTGTAAAAGTTACGTATCAAGAAAATGGTAACGCGCATGATGTTGTTAATACGTATGGAACTAAATATAAGTATTATTCTCCGTATTCAATACCAACAAGAAGTGGATATGCATTTAATGGTTGGTATACTAAACTAGAATGTGCAGGAACAAAGGTTGATAACTCAACAACAGTAACAAATGCTAATGATCATAAACTATATGCTTGTTGGCAGGCAATAGCACAGCCTACTTATAGTATTACAAAAGATTGTATAATTGGTAGTAACAATCAATTAACAAAAGAGGTAACGGTAACTTATCCTACTGGTGGATGTAATGGAAAATATACTTGTACTTATTCACAAAATGGTGGAAGTGAAGTTACTGTTCAAACAAACAGCGTAAAGTTAAGATTTACTTATACTGGAACTATTACAGCTAAAATTAAAATGGGTAGTACTGTTATATCACAAAGTACTTATGATTTTACTAATACTGTTCATCGTTGCAAAATTATAAATAAAGCTAATTCAGAATACTTAACTCGTTCTGACTATGATTCTACTAAAAGAGAAATGGGAAATGTAGTTACCTATCCAACTTATTCTACTAATAATGCATTGTGGCAAATGAAACCAGGAGTTGGATCAAATCCTGCTGTTGGCTGTGTTGCAGGATATACTTGTATTTTCTCTTTATCATCTCCATTTTATTACATAGATATCTATGGACATGAAGGGGATTCAGGTACTTATATTCAACCGGGAAGCAATGTTGAAGTATATGTCTGGGAGTCATTTAATAATAATGATTGGAATTGGTATTTTGAAAGTGCTGGAGATGGATACTATTATATTAAAACTAAGGCAGCTGGTCATTATTGTATGGATGAGGATATTTCTCATCAACATCTTGAAAGAAATCATCAAGTACAAATGAATACTTGTTCTTCTGCAGATCGTATGAAATGGCAAATACTTCCAGAGTAATAAAAAATCAATCCATTGTGATTGGTTTTTTTGCATATAATTGTTTTTATTTCATAAGATTATTTTGAAAGTGAGGAAAACAATATGGAAACATTAAAAGTAAGTAGTAAATCAAATCCAAATAGTGTAGCAGGGGCTTTAGCAAATGTATTTCGAGAAAAAGGTGAGGTTGAGATTCAAGCTGTTGGTGCTGGAGCTTTAAATCAAGCAATTAAAGCAGTTGCTATTGCTAGAGGGTTTGTTGCTCCATCAGGAAAAAATTTAGTGTGTATTCCAGCTTTTCAAGATATCTCTATTGATGGAGAAGAACGAACTGCAATTAAGTTGATTATTGAAGCAAAATAATATTGTTTGTTCTGTAATAAATTGGAATAAAAAAAAGGAAGCAGCATCCTTATATGTGATGCTGTTTTTAGTTTTATGTTTTGAATGATATTTTTTATATTTTGTGATAGAATAAATATATAGGATGTGATATGATTTATGAATCATGAAAATGATACTACAATTTATTGCTCTAGATGTGGAGCAGAAATGAAAAGTAGTTCTCGTTATTGTATGAAGTGTGGAAATTTAAACTATGATCATGAAGAAAATCAACAATATAAAAAAATCCAGCCAAAAGAAGAGAGACAGATTTATCAAGTTGGTTCTGGGCATTCTTTAGTGGGAACTAGTACAAGTGGAGGGCAAACAATTAGTGTTTCTATGAATACTGGAAATAGTAAAATATGCTTTCTAGTTAATTATGGTTTGTATTTATTATTTCTATTTATTTCTTTATTGCTTTCTTTTCATGGTAATTATTCTTTGGAAACAATACTTGCTTCTAATTTTCCACTTTTTGCGATTGGATTGTCTGTTTTTTTTCTTTATTTTTATTCGATTCAATTATTATATGTAAAAAGTGATCAAAAATGGTGGTATGCATTAGTTCCTATTTATAATTTTATGATTTTATCTGATATTGCTTTTCATAAAAAATATTTAGGATTATTATTTTTGGTTCCTTTTATAAATGTATTGTTTGCTTTAATTTTATTCTATCAATTAGGTAAAAAATTTAATTATAATGGTTTTCTTACTATGTTGTTTCCAATTATTATGGTGTTATTTATTGGATTTGGGATTCATTCTTATGAAGGAAGAAATTATGTAAATTCTGGACAAGAAACTACTCTTGAGAAAAGTTATCAGCATAAAAAAATTCCTCTTATTACAGCACTATTTGTTTTATTTATTGGAGTATTCTTATTTGTATTTGCTGATTTTGATAATTTTCAAAATAAAATGTCTTTTTTTGGAAATGGTTACTATGTATATACTGCAAGGCAATTGGTTAAAACTACTCAGAAGAAAATAGAGAATGGTTCTATTAACTGTGAAAATGTTTCTTATGACTCTAATTCTGGAACCTATTATTTTCATTATAACGATGTTCGAGATGGTGCTTTTTTACTTCTATATGATATGCATGATCCAATGCTTGCTAATGTAGTAGTTCGTAATGTAAATGGGGAAAGTACTTATCTTGTTGAATTAACAGATTATACTTATGGATTTCCTCTTACAGATATTGCTACACTTACTAGTGATTCTGTAATTCAGTACTCTAATATTTCAAGTTCTTCAGAGGGTTATTTGTGTCAATTTTCTGAGTAGGGGTTGCAAAACAGAATAAAATTTATTATAATAAAACAAATCGATTATTAGAACTAATAATAAGAATTTGTTAGTAAAGAGAATTCGTGGTTGGTGAAAACGATGTAACAAACTTATTTATCTACTCTATAGATGATGTATATCCGGGTAAAACCGTTATCAAATAAAGTGAAATGAAGGATGGTACCGTGCAATAGCACTCCTTGAGGTATCATTCTTTTTCTTTTTTAGGAGATGAGTATATGATTTTATATAATGGAATTCTTTATGTAGGAGAAGTCTCGAGTTTTTCTTTTTAAATTATAAAATAAAATATTAGGAGGAGAGAAATATGATAGATATTAAATTAATTAGAGAAGATAGAGAAATTGTTAAAGAAAATATTAAGAAAAAGTTTCAAGATGAAAAATTACCACTTGTAGATGAAGTATATGAACTTGATAAGAAAGTTCGTGAAGTTCAAGTTAAAATGGATGGAATGAAAGCAGAAAAGAATAAACTTAGTGGACAAATTGGATTATTAATGAAAGATGGTAAGAAGGATGAGGCAAATAAAATAAGAGAAAAAATTGCTGAATCTGCAGAGGAAATCGCTCAATTAGAAGGAGAACAAGCAAAACTAAGTTCATTAATTAAAGATAAGATGATGGTTATTCCTCAAATAATGGATCCATCTGTTCCAATTGGTAAAGATGATACAGAAAATGTAGAAGTACAGAAATTTGGAGATCCTGTAGTTCCTAAATATGAAATACCATATCATGCTGATATATTAGAAAAAGTCGGAGGAATGGATAAAACTTCTGCTGGAAGAACTAGTGGCGAAGGTTTTTATTATTTAATAGGTGATATTGCTAGATTACATGAAGCAATGATTGCTTATGCACGTGACTTTATGATTGATCATGGATTTACATATGCAATTCCACCATTTATGATTCATGGAGATGTTGTTACTGGTGTTATGAGTTTTCCTGAAATGGAAGCTATGATGTATAAGATTGAAGGAGAAGATTTATATTTAATTGGAACAAGTGAACATAGTATGATTGGTAAGTTTAAAGATCAAATTATAAAAAGAGATGAATTACCAATTCATATGACAAGTTATTCTCCTTGCTTTAGAAAAGAGGGAGGTTCTCATGGATTAGAAGAAAGAGGACTTTATCGTGTACATCAATTTGAAAAGCAAGAGATGATTGTTATATGTGAGCCGGAAGATTCTATGGAATGGTATGACAAAATGTGGAATTTAACCGTTGAAATATTCCGTAATTTTGATATACCAGTTAGACAATTAGAATGTTGTAGTGGAGATTTAGCTGATTTAAAAGTAAAATCTTGTGATATTGAAGCTTGGAGTCCAAGACAAAAGAAGTATTTTGAAGTTGCTAGTTGTTCTAACTTAGGTGATGCTCAAGCAAGACGTTTAGGAATTCGTGCTAAAGGAGAAAAAGGAACTTATTATTTACATACATTGAATAATACTGTAGTTGCTACTCCACGTGGATTAATTGCTCTTGTTGAGAATAATTATCAAGAAGATGGAAGTATCAAAATACCAAAAGTACTTCAACCATATATGGGTGGTAAGAAAGTTATTGAGGTTAAAAAGTAATCTGAAAACAAGTAGTTATACTTGTTTTTTTTGTAAGAAAATTTGTATCAAAATGATTAATAATCTGATATAATTACTTTAGAATTATGGTGAGTATATGAATAAGATTAGATTCAAAAAAATTCAAATAAATAAACAATTAAAAAAAGTGATACTATCAGGATTACTTGTTTTTGCTGTGCTTTTTTCATATTTATCTTTTTTTAAAAATAATATTATTTCATCTACTTTTTCTAAATTATTTTTAGCAGATAATGAAACAGTAGATTTAGATCATTGGGAATTATCCACTGTATTTTATGATTCTACTGTAGATGGTGGAACAACACCACTTACAGAGATTAATTGGGATGCATCGGATGGAGGCTATGGAACAGGACAAGCTAGAACTATTACTGTGCAAATAAATTATAAAAATACTAATACAGTAACTGATTATGATGTTGGAGAATTGACTATTACTATACCAAATTTATGCTATTATTCAGAAAATAGTGGACAAAGTGATGTTGAATATAACTATGGTATTAATGATGATAGTCATGTAGGATTTGATTGGAAACTATCTTCATATCCTACATCACAGTTGTTGAAAATATCAAATCAGTTTAAGATTGAAAAGTCAGTTAATTTAGAAGGAAGTATTCAACTTAAATACAAGATTACTCCAAGAGGTGAGTATAGTTATAAGTCTTCTGCATATCCAAAGGTAGAATATAAGCATGATGATTGTTTACATACTTTTAATATCAATGTGAAGGCTATTCTTAATAATGAGATTTTTAGTAATAATACTTCTTATACATATCAAAGGCAATATATCCATCCTTGGGTATATAAACAATTTGAAATTGAAAAGAAAGCTAATAAAATATCTTCATATGATAGATTGGGTGATTTTCCTGCTAATTATATCTGGGTTAAATATACTATTGAAGGAGATATTGAAACTACTCATTCTTATCCTTTAATATTATTAAATGAGGATTATGAATATGTAGATGATTCTATTCCTCAAGATTGTGTTGTTTTTGATAAAGATGGAAATAAAATGACGAGGGAAGATGGAAATTATATTTTTCCAGCTTCATATATGGTTTCAAAAGATTTGATGCATCCTACTGTTCGTGTTGCAACATTTTATGTTGGTTTCCCAAAAAGTGTTTATCATGATGATAATCTTAATATTACAAATCATGTGTATTTAAGAGGAACATATTATGATGAAACTGAAAGAAAAATACTTGCAGAGGATAATTTGACAATTAATCTTTCTGATTATAATTATTCTTTTCCTGGACAGCTATATTCTATTTCAAAGACAATGGATAGTAATAGGAGTGCAAATGCTCAAGGAAAAATGTATTATCAAGGAATAATTGGTCAGGATGATGAATTATTAAACTCTGATTTAGCTTTGCTTTATGCAAAAGCGATTTATACTGGAAAGCCTATGGATGTAATAATTGGAGATGATGTTTTATTTATTCAAGATGAAAATGGCAATTATAGAAGATTATTAGATGATGAGTATTTTTTTAAAAATGTTAAGGTTAGTAATTTTTATAATATGAATGGGCAATCGTTTAGTGCTTCAAAATATGATGGTGAGTTATGGGTTCGTTATAAAGATTCTAATGAATTTATAAAATATGGGGAAGCTAAAAATACTACTTTTTCGGAGAATGAGAAGGTTGTTGGATACTATATTTTATTAAAAAATGTAAAAGAAAGTGTTATTACTTATTATCGTAGTGATCATTATGACTTGTCTTCTCATTGGAGATTGTCTGCGCAAATTGCTTTTACTTGTGATAAAAATCATATAAAATCTTATTCTGGTAATATATATAATTATTCTTATTTGCAAGTTTTTATTAATGATGAATTACAAAATGCAGTAGAATATTCAGATTATGTGAATAATGATCTGAAGAGTATGATTACTGAATATGATTTGAATCAATATGGAAGGTATGTTCAGCGATCATTTAATTTATCAAATTATATTAATTATTCTGTTCCTGAACAGGCCTTTACAATGTATGTTAGTAAAGCCATGAATTATATTTTACAAAATGCTGAAGAAGAAAAGTTTATGGGGCAATCTAAAATCCACTTTTATTTGAATTCAAATAAAGGAATTACAAAACATGTTCTTACCAATTATTACTTAAATTCTAATCATTTACTAACGGTGAAGGGATGGAATCTTTATGATTTACTTCCTGATGGCATGACATTGGAGTCATCAGAAAGAGATATCATAGATAATTTACAATTGGCAAATAATAGAAATTATCCATTAAATTCTAAGTATTTTATTGGAGATAGTAATGGTCATTTTTTTACTACTGATGAGTTGTTACAACTCATTAAAGATAATACAAGAGTAGAAATTATTCACAATTATCATAATTCTGGACGTACATATATACATGTTGTTACAGATTTAACAGAACAGCCAATTGTTATGACGGAAGAAGTTATTAGTAGTTCCTCTTCTCGTCAAGGAATTAATATTATTGATTATATATATGATTTTTCTATTTCTTATGATTCTTATTTTGAACGTGGCAGTATGTGGAATAATCGTGTTTTTGCTGATTATTTGATTGATAAAGTTGATGGGACACAGCCATATTATTATGGAAGTTCAGGTCAATTTGATATATCTAGGGTTTCTTCTTCTGCTTATCTTAATAAATATGATGATGGTGAATATGATTTTGATAAGTATGATTTTGATGAAATAGATATTAATAATAATGGAGATGCTAGTGAATATATTTCTGGCTATAATTCTTCAATGAAAATTTCATCTATTATTTCCTCTAATCAAGATGTTCAAGTAAGTGTTCAGAGTGATAAGAGTAATTTTGATACTGGTAAGGTTGAAAGTTCTAATGATAGTGAATATGTTTATAAGTTGAGGGCTAGGACGGGTAGTAATGATATTACGAATTTAGTCATTTATGATAGTTTAGAGAAGTATGCAAAAGATTCGAATATGGAGATGGTTTTAGCTAATGATGGTAGGAAGTCTTGGAATGGAGAATTTTTAGGAATAGATACTAGCTATGCTGAAAGTAAAGGATATGTTATTAGGAGTTATTATTCTGAGAATGAAGAAGTTGGATCTTTAAAAGATGATAGTAGTTGGAAATTATACACAGATAGTGTGGATAAAAGTAAAGTGAAAAGTTTGGCTTTTGAATATTTAGATAGTGAAGGAAATGCTGCTATTATTCCTGCGAATAGTTTAACTTATGTTTTAGTTCGGATGAAGTCTCCTAGTGAAGAGTTAAAAACTTTTGCATATAATGGTTGTTGGACGGAATGGAATGCTATTGATTCTGTTACTGGTAATCCGGTAGACTTTATTACTGGAATTAATTCTAATATTGTTAAAGTTGGTTTACCTAGTTCTGTAGAGCCAGAAGATGTAGAGATTTCTATTGATAAATATTGGAATGATCATAATAATTCTAAAGGAATGAGACCATCTACTGTTTCTATTAAAGTTGTTCCTGATGGTGATTATTCCAAAGCAATTGATGTTTCTTTAGGAGAAAGTAATGTAGATACCAATAATCATAATCATTGGAATACTCATGTTACTGTTCCAAAATATGATGATGATGGAAATAGAATTCAATATTCTTTAGAAGAGGTTCCTATTGAATTAGATGGATATTGTTATATTCCAGAGATTAATGATTATTCTATTACGAATACTTTAAATCAAACGATTCAAGTAACTAAAAAGTGGTTAGATAATCAGAACCAATATGGTACTAGACCAAATAGTATTACGATTCAATTATTTCGAAATAATAGTCATTATAAAGATTTAGTTTTAACTGGAAATTATGTTTCTGATTGGGAAAAAGAGATTCATGTTCCTGTATTTGCTACTAATGGAGAAGAATATCTATATTCTTTTAAGGAAATAACAGTTAATCATTATATGACTCATTATGATGAATCATCTAATACTTTTACCAATATTCTTAGTGAAGATACAAGTATACAAATTACAAAAGAATGGTTTGATCGTGATAATCAATATCATACAAGACCTGAGTCGATTCAGGTAAAAATACTTCGTAATGGAGAGGTCTATAAAACAGTTTCTTTAACAGGATCTACTAATGTTTGGAATAGTGAATCTATTTCTGTACCTAAGTATGATGAAAATGGTGCTCTTTATCAATATACGATTTTAGAAGAATCTAATGATTCTTATGGATTTGTTGAATATGATCAAGAACAATTCAAAATAAAAAATACTTTACGTCAAAATATGGACCTTATTATTACGAAAAATTGGATTGATTCTAATAATGAGTATCATACAAGACCTAATCATTTAAAAGTTACGATTTATCAGAATGGTCTTGAGTATCAAGAAGTAACTTTGAATGGTGATGATAATACTTGTATAAGTAGTATTGAAGTTCCTAAATATGATGAAAATCAAGAAGAATATCAATATACCGTAAAGGAATCTAATGAAGATATTATTTTAGAGTATTCAGATATTGTATATGATGGTACTACTATCACTAATAAATTAAGTAAGAGTCAAAATATTTTGATTTCTAAAAAATGGATTGATTATTCTAATCAATATAAAACTAGACCAGAATCTTTAAAGATAACCTTATATCAAAATAATAATATTTATCAAGTTATTGATATGAGTGGTAGTGGTGATACATGGAGTAAAGAATTAACTGATATTCCTGTATATGATGAGAATGGAAAAAAATATTCTTATGTGATCAAAGAAGAGGAAGATGTAGTTCATTCTAAGTATTCTAAGATTACTTATGATCAGACTAATTTTACTATAACAAATGAATTAACAGAGATTCCAAAAGTAACTTTATATTTTACTGTTAAGAATGGTTATACTAATGGAGATAGTAGTAATATTTTATTTGATGATTATGGTTTGAAGAGTATTATGAATAAATATAATCTTGATTCTAATTCAGAATACATATATAAATTTGAATTAAGAAATGAAGATACAGGAAAAATCTATGAAGGAAAATTATCTACTTTAGGAGTGTTAGAATTTGAAGATATTCCATATGGTACTTATAGAGCAGTTGAAGTGGATGATCAATACTTTGATTTTGTTAGTATGTTAAGTATTGAAGATGTTCCGGGAGTACAATTTAAGCAAGATTCTAGGGGAGGACTTATTATTATATCTCCTACAGGAAAAGATATTATTTATGGAGCAAATATTATTAATAAGATAAATAGTCCTATTATTAATCCAAAAACAGGTAGAAATATTCTATTTATTTTTGAAGTATTATTATTAGTAGTTTTGACATTATGTTATATTAGGTATGAAAAAAATAGAAAGCGAATTTAAAAATTGCTTTCTTTTTTTATACAGCTATTTTTGATGTTCTAAATGAAATATCTATGATAGAATATAATTAGGAGGGAATCATATGTTTTTTTTAATTGGTGTTTGTATTTTTATTGTATTTGTCGTTGGATGCTATTTTTTTATTAAAATTAAAATTCGTAGGATTTTAAATCAAACAGGATTTTCAGGTATGAATTTGAAAGATGTAATTGAACAAGCTAGATTAGAAGATGAAAATACTCCTAAGTCTATTTCCGGTATAGAGAGAATTATTTTACGTCAAATTAAGAAGGATTTTCCTGATCTGAATATTAATCAATTGAAAAGGGATTCTGAGAAGGTTATTATTGATTGCTTTAATGCAATAGAAGATAAGAATTCGAAAGGATTAAAAGGAAAATTCAAGAGTTTTGTAGAAGATATGATAAGAGATTATAAAGATAAAGACATTCATTTTAATGAGATATCTTTTCATAATACGGTTATTTCTGATTATAAAAAAGATGGGGGAATTGTTACTTTAGTATTTACTTCTGCTTTTCAATATTATTTGGTTGTTGATGGAAAAGATAAAAAAGTTCAGGATCGAGCTAAAGTAGAATATATTTATGTACTTGATGAAAGAAAAGTTACTACATCTCAGAATGTTTTAGGGATTCATTGTCCAAATTGTGGTAGTCCAATTACTTCTTTAGGAGAGAAAAAATGTAGTTATTGTGGGAGTGCAGTAAGAGAACTATTTGGAAAAGTATTTGTTTGTAATGATATTGTTAGATACTAAAAGTTTTGTTATAATGAAATAGTAAGGTGGTATGTTATATGGAGGATACTTCTGGAATTCAGGATTTACCTAGTTCTTTGGATTTTAATACTAGTGAAGAAACTACAGTTTCTGTATATCGATGTGAGAAATGTAATACAATTTTTTCTCTTGATCAGTCTAATGATACGAAAGAATGTGTTTTATGTCATCATGATTCTATAGTAGAGGAGCAAATTCAAGTTAGCGATGAAAAAAAATATATCGTTCCATTTATTAAAAGTAAAAAAAATGCTATTTCTAGT
>CAMYXG010000029.1 GCA_947303225.1 uncultured Caryophanales bacterium
AGTATATGCAAAAAATTAGTAATACTAGATATTTAGATGCTTAAAGTAGTAGTTTTATTTAAGTATATTTAAGGGGGTATTAAAATGAAAAATATACTAATAGCAGATAAGGATGAAAAAATTTTAAAGTAAGAAAGAAAGTATAAAAGGGTTATAAGGTAGATTGTTTTTATAATGTACTGCATGCTTATGAGATGATAAAAAATAAAGAAATATGATTTAGCAATCCTAGATGGTGAACTTAATGGAATGAGTGGTTTTGAAATATGTCAAGAAGTTAAAAAAGTATCGGCTCTTCCTATAATTCTTAGTGAAAGGAGAAAAGATAAAGATATAGTTAAGGGATATAGAAATGGAGCAGATGATTACATAATAATGCCTTTTATTATAGATGAGCTAGGAGAGAGAGTTAAGGCAAGAATAAATATGCATGAAAGTTTATTAGGGCTAAAACCTAGGTCTTATGATATAATAGAAAAAAGAAATATTAAAATAGATCATATGTCAAGAAGAGTATGGATTAATAATGAAGAGATATTTCCTAGAAGTAAAGAATTTGATCTTTTATTATTCTTTATTAATAATCCTAATAGGGCATTATCAAGAGAAGAAATATATGAATCAGTTTGGGAAGATGTTCCTTATGGAGATATTTCAACGGTAACAGTTCATATTAATAAATTAAGACAAAGAATAGGCGAAAAAACAAATGGAGATGGACTTATAAATACGGTATGGTCAGTAGGATATAGACTTAATGTTTAAGGAGTAATTAAGTGATTACAAGTGCAAGTAGTGAAAAAATAAATATATAAAAAAAATTATTAAATCTTCAGCCTTTAGAAAAGAAGAAAATAAGTTTGCAGTTGAGGGGATAAAGATTATATCTGAAATTGATCCGTTACAAATTCTTGAAGTGTTTGTCAGTGATTCGTTTTTTAATTTGCTAAAAGCAGATAAGAAAATGCTAGATAATATTAATATAAATTCAACTAAAATAACGATAGTCAAAAATGAAATATTCAGTAAAATATCAGATACTAAAACTCCACAGGGCATTATAGCCATAATAAAATGCAATACTACTTTCATTGATAATATTATTAATAATAATCAAATAATACTTGCACTAGATACTATTCAAGATCTAGGTAATATGGGAACAATTATTAGAACATTTAATGCCCTAATAAAAGGTTCTATTATAATTTCTAATACAAGTGTTGATATTTATAATCCAAAAGTAATAAGAGCTTCTGCAGGGTCTATTTTTAGAGATAATATTTATATTAGCGATGATTTAAAAAGAGATTTATTATTATTAAAGAATAAAAATTATAAGATATATTCTACTGTTGTCTATGATAGCGTGAACATAGAAGATGTAGAATATGATAATAAGATCTGCATATTTATAGGAAATGAAGGAAAAGGTGTAGATCAGGAAATTATAGATAATAATATTCACATAAAAATTAATGATAGAGTAGAGTCTTTAAATGCTTCAGTTGCAGCATCTATTGTTATGTATGAGGTTAGGAATAGGATTTTATAATTATGAAAAGTGAAAATAATGTATTATGCGTATCTAATTCGTATTTAAAAAAATATTATTTTAATCCTATCTTTGATAGCATCCCTAGTTTAGTCAAAGATGAGTTAAAGAGTTTATGTGTGTTATTTACTGAAGATGTAGGTGGTGTTTTAATGTTTAAATATAACCACAATTTAAAACTAGAAATTATGTCATACATGCTTGATAATGATATATACTATGACGAAGTAGATGCACTTTTAAAAATAAAGAAAATAAAAAATGAAAAAAGTGAATTGATAAGGTATTTAGAAAAATATTATAAATTAGTTATAAAAGGAGAAAATGATGTTACTAGCAATTGATATTGGCAACACAAATATAGTTTTTGGAGTTTTTAATGAAAAAGATATTATTTATAATTTTAGGATTACTACTAAAACGCCTAGAACCTCAGATGAATATGGAATAATAATTACCCAAATACTCGCATCTTATGAAAGAGACTCTAATATGATTAAAAAAGCAATAATTTCTAGTGTTGTGCCTGGGATAATGCATTCTTTTAATAGTGCGATTATAAAATATTTTAACATTATACCAGTAGTTGTAACTCATTTACAAAAACCGGAATTAAACTTAAAGTCCCTAATCCAAAAGAAATTGGAAGTGATAGAATAGTTGATTGTGCTAGTGCATATGTTAAGTATAAAAGCGCAGTTATTGTCTGTGACTTTGGGACGCAACTACTTATGACCTAGTTAATAATGAGGGAGAGTTTATTAGTGGAATAATATGTATCGGGATTAGAAGTGCAGCAAATGCATTTAATACACAAACATCTAAATTGCCAGATTTTAATATTATTAAACCTAGTTCAATTCTTGCAAATGATACAATTTCATCACTTCAATCTGGTTTTTTTTATGGAGTTATAGGACAAAGTGAATATATAATTAAAAAAATAAAAGAAGAAAGTAAACTTAAAAATGTAAGAGTAATAGCTACAGGAGGTCTTGGAAGAATTATTTTCGATGAAACTAATTTGATAGATGAATATGATAAAGATTTAACGCTAAAATGTTTATATTATATTAGTAAGCTTTAATATTAATTTGCCAAATCCCTTTATTTTATCTAATACCCAATCCTTAGCATTATTAATACCATTCCACAATCCTTTTACTAAGTTTTTATCAATATCTAGCATTCCTGATATTCCATTTGTAATTCCTTCTTTTACTTTACCTAAGAAATCACCACCTATAGATATCATTTTTCCAAAATAATTTTTTATTCCATTTAATAACGAACTTATTTCTTTGATATCAATTGTGGAATAGCTTTTATTAAACCTTCTGCTAATTTAACTATAAGTGTTATTCCCATTTCTATTAGTTTAGGTAGATTATTAACGATAGCATTTATTAATTTATCTATTATAACTGGTATTTTATCTATTAATTGTGGTAATGCTGCAATTAACCCATCAGCCAATCCTATTATCAACTGAATACCAGCATCTATTATTAAATCAATATTATCTAATAATGTTTCTACCATTAAAACTACATCAGACACTGTCTGTGGAATTAGTGTTTGATAATGATTGAGCAATTCCTGTTATTAGTGATACTATCACTTGTATACCTGCTTGAAGTATTTGTGGTAACATTCCAATTAATGCATTTAAAACTGTTTGTATGATCTGATTTACACTAGCCATTAGACTTCCAATATTATTTGTTATTCCTGATACTAAATTTTGAATTAAATTCACTCCCATATCTAATACTTTTGGTAATAATGTATCTGCTAGGCTTAATATCAATTTTACTATTCCATCAAGTGCTATTTCTATTCTTGGAAGTATGTTATCAGCCATTGTCATAATACTTTCTACAAAATTATTTATTAATTCTTCAAAATTAGCATTATCATCTGCAACACCTGTTATTAGATTTGTCCAAGCTGATTTCATTGAATTAACTTATCCTGATATTGTAGAACTTGCCTCTTTGGCTGTTGTTCCTGTTATTCCAAGCTCACCCTGTATTACATGAATTGTTTGATATACATCGTTCAGACTTTTTATATCATATTTTACCTCACTGATTTTAGTTGTATCAGCTAAGAGTCTTTCCATTTCTGTTTTTATACCACCATATCCAAGCTTTCAATTATCTAACATTGTATAATTTTACTTTGCAAATCCTTGATAGGCACTTTGGATCATACTCATATCTGTACCCATCTTATTTGCATTATCTGCCATATCTATAATAGCCATATCTGTTGACTTAACAGTATCACCATTTAAACTTTGAAACAAACTTGCAGAGAAACTTGTTACTGTGCTCATGATTCATTTGCACTTAGTCCAGCTGTTTTATAAGCATTATTAGCGTATTCTGATACTACATTTGCACTATCTTTAAATAGTGTTTCTACACCACCTATCAATTGCTCGTATTCAGCATATTGGTTTATTACTTGTTTTCCTAAATCAATTAACCATATAGCAACTGATTTCATTGCACCAACTAATCCTTTAATTCCAGCAATAATTCCTTCACTTATTAAATTACCTTTTATCAAATCTCCTAATGTTATCGTTTCTTTTCCTGCTTGCTTTTCTGAATCTTTAAAATCTTCTACTGACTTGGAAGCATCATCCATACCTTTTTCGGTCTTATCGATAATTTCATTATTATTTTTTAATTCTTTAGTCATTTTTACAACTTCAGCTTCAGCATTATTCATTTGAGTTTGATATTTATTTATAGATAACTTGTTTTTCTCGTATTGTGATTCACTATCTGATAATTCTCTAGATAAACTAGCTACTACTTTTTCTTGAGCTTTTATTTCATCTATTGTTGATGATGTACTTGACTTTAATTCTTGTAATTTCTTTTTTTCATTTTCTAGCCTCATTGTTAATTCAATTAGACTAGCACCATTTTTATCTTGTTGAACTTTAAAATCTTCTAATGCAGATTTATAGATATCAACTTTCTTTTTTCCTTCTTCTATTTGTTTATTTAGAACATTATTACGAGAAGTTAATGCTTGAATAGACTTATCATTTGAAGAATATTGGGCTGATACTAATTTCATTTCACTAGACATCACTGTTAAATTACTTGTTATTGTTTTTAAGGCATTTGTATATTCACTTTCGCCTTTTAATTTGATTGATCCACCGAATGAATTTGCCATACATTACCTCCCATCTACTTTATCCATTCATCATTCTCCATATTTATTTCTTCAAGTCTTCTATATGTAATATTTGATACTGTGAAGTCATAATAGTTTTGATAATGATAGTAAAGATTTTTAAAAGTTCTATAAGTTAATCTCCCTAATTCTTTTTATTGTAATCAAAGTAGTTTTATTCCTACAAATAAAATCCACGAGAAGTCAATCTTATCTGATTCACCTTCGTGGACTATTCGTTTTTTGGATGTTCATCCTTAACACTTTCTGTTATAGCTTTATTAAGCTTTTTACTGATTTCTTAATACCATCTTTTGTTATTATTCTTCCAACTTGTTTTGTTGTTAGTAATGGTTTATTAAGACCAAGCTCATCATTCTCAATATCGATGGCTTCATTTATCATTTCAGTAAAATCAAATATTAAAGCCTTTGCATTTGGCTCACCATTTTTGTTATCTATTAATTTTCCCCATTTTTGTACTGATCCATATTTTGCTTGAATTGATTCCATTACATTAAGGTTAAATATCAATGAATATTTATTATCATCGACTTCAAATGTGAACTTGTAATCTTTCATTTATTATTCTCCTCCTGCTAATAATCCTTCTAGATATGAAAGTGCTTCTGTGTGAGTTGTAAATGTTTTTGATTTTGACCAAGTTCCATCTTGAAGTTTCATAACTGTTCCTTCTAATGACGGAGTTGTAAATTCAATTGACTCACCTTTTGTTTTCTCATCAGGCAATGATTATTTAAATTTAACTTTATTTAAAAACTCTACTTTATATGAATAAGCTCCATTTACTACTTTAGTTATAATTCTTCCAAATCCAATGTAAGGTGAGTATCTGTATCTTTTCTTACTATCTCACCATCTACAATTGTATGATCTGTAAGATTTGCTATTGTTTCATCATCATCTTCATCAAAAGTGATAGTTACTGTTCCTTTCTTTACTGAATAATCTGATTCAGCCAAGCCATCATCAGCATATAATTCTGTTGAATTTAAATCTAATGAAACCTTACAATCGATCACTTTTCCCAATGATAAAGGTTCACCATATGTTTCAGTTTCATCATTAAAGATTCCATATCTAAAATTGTTTAATCCAATTCTTGCATAATTATCTAATCCTCTCTTTCTCATATTCTATGGTTTTATGATAGAGTCCTGTATCTTCTTCATACATATCTGGACTACTACCAACTCTTATAAAATTATTTTGTATCATTATTGCTTCAACTTTATCTTCTAAATCTAAATAATTGCCATCACTAAATATATCTATATCTACATTTGCTATGCTTGATACTTCTTTATCATCAGCAACTATACCTGGTCTATCATCTATAAATGAATAAGTAATATATTTCTTTTCTTTTCCTACATATCTTATAAATTCAACTGGAACTTCAAAATCTTCAAATATAGACTTTATTAATAAATAATCATTCTTCATCTATATATTCCTCCTGTACTTTAAGCATTGAAGTTTCAATCTCACTTTTATTATTAAATGCTTTTCTAAAAAATGGCTTTTTCTTTTCTCCACGACTTGTACCATATTCTCTAGCTAATGCTATTAATGGTATCGGTATTCCTTTTTCGTTATATCCATAGAACCCAACTTTTGTATTTATTCCATCTTCGCTTTTTATTTTATATGTTCTTGATATTCTTAATCCTTTTTTTAAACTATCAGTTGATTTAAAACTTGATTTCATATTATTAACAACATTCTTATAAACCACTTCAGCTCCTGCTTTTGTCATTCGACCAAACATCTCATCTGTATTATTGGAAATTGTTTTCAAATTATTAATCAAGTCTTCAGGTAATTCGAGATTGAATCCAGCCATTATTTAGTTACCTCTTTCGCTTGTATTTCAAGCTCTACATTTTCTTCATCTATATTATTTAGATACTCTATCGTATATTTTTTTTCATTAAATTCTATTATCATTTCACGAGTTATTTTCACTTTAGGATATCTTATTGTGAAGTTTATATATGCTTTTTCAAAATCAGTATTGTTTGCAATCAATGTAAAACCTTTAGTTGTTTTAACATTTGCCCAAGTAATAAGAAGAAGAATTTTTTTTCATTTTTAAATCCACTAGCATCTTCTATCTTTTCTACCTGGTATATAGATATTTTTTTATTATACTTACCTGCATTTAACATACATTCTCAATTCTACACATACCAATAACACCTTCCACTACTTTATTCAAATTTGTATTATCAACATATAAAGTACGATTGTCATACATGTCTTGGCATAAAATAAAAATGACTATAACAAAGTCATCAAATTCATCCAAGTCTTCTACTCCTGTATTTTCTTTTAGTTAAGCTTTAGCTATTTTTATTAAGTTGTTGAGCAAAGATATATCTTCTGCACTTATCTCTGTTAGCCTAATATATTCTGCTATATTTTGATAAGTGATTTGACTAACTTTCATTAGCTACACCTCCTATTCTGGAGTTTCTTCTTTTACCTTTTTTGTAGTTTCTTTCTTTGGTTTATTATCTACTGATTCAATATATCCAGCTTCTAATAAATCTTTAGCTATTTCTTGATTCTCAATATTAATTGTTTGTCCTTTATAAGCAGATACTAATCCACTAAATGTTACTAATGCCTTATACATTATTAATCACCTTAGGCTTTACAAGTTAATTTTGAAATTTTTTGAGCATCTTCTACTTTAGCATCGAATTCCATCCAAGCAACTACACCAATAGCATGTTGATCTGCATATTTTTCTCTTAGAACTTCTAACTCTAATTCTTCAACAAATTTAGTAGCAAGTCCACTCATATCACAATAATAGATAGCAATATTTCCTGCTTCAATTTATGGCATAGTATCTGACTCATAAACTGGTTTTCCAAGTAATGTATATCCAAAATCACTTGTTAAATCATCTTGAAGTAAATATCTACCATTATTATCTTTTAATAATGAAATTGCTGTTAAAGTTTCTGGGTTCATAATCCAAATTGCATTCTTTTGGAATGATTGTTTAATGCTTCTTTTTAATTTAATAATTTCATCAGTAGTGATTGCTGTTGAACTTGCAGTTGTAACTCCTAATGTTACACCTTTTAATCCATCAACTTTATCTCGAGTTCCTGTTATTAATTCTTTTTCAACCCATCTAGCAATTGATTCAGACATAATATTAATAACTTCATTTAATAAATTAAAATCACTATTATTAATTAATAATTTACTTATTTTAGCTAATGCTCCAGCTAAGAATCCTGTTAATTTAATTGTTGAGAATTTACCAACATTACTTTCTAATGATACAAACTCAGCAACATATGCCATATTTACTTTTGATTCGTTTGTTTCATTATAATATGTTATTTCTAATTTCCCTTTAACATTATTTTTTGTTGTTTTTTCTAATAAGGGTGATACATCATATACCTTTTTAATAATTTTTTTAGCAATTGATGTTGGGATAATTGCTCCGTTTTCACCTTTTGTTAAGTTAACATCAGCACGTGTTTCTAATACAACACCTCTAATGTAATCTTCAAATGCTCTTTCTTCTTGAGCAATCTTATTTTCTTCTTCTTTCATTTCTTCTTCCTCCTCTTTCTTTTCTTCTTTTTCTTCTGCTTCAGGTGCTTTTGTTAATTCTCTTCCTTTAGAAATAGCATTTATTGTTTCAGTGATCCTTTGAATAACACTTTCTAATTGAGTAAATAATTCACTTTCTTCATCAGTAAATGCTCTTTTTTCAGTTTTATCTGTGTCTAATAATTTTTCCATTTCATTTTGTTTTTCTACTTTTTGTTCTGTTAATGCTTTTAAATTCATATTCTTCTCCTCCTAACTTTCTTTGACTTTTGCAGTCTATTTTCATATTCTGAATAATCTATTTTTTTAGCATCTTCAATTATTCTTATATCTACATCGCTAATATCTGTTCTGTATTTTATAAGATTAATTTTATCATCTCGCAACTCTATACTTGTTCCAAGATATGCAGGTGACTTTCTATCATCGATTATTGATACCTCTGGTGAATCTGAATCTCTAACGATTCTTTTCTTTATTCCATTTTCATCCTGTGATCTATCCTCTTTATTACATAAGAATCCAAATGACCAACCACGAAGTTTATTCTCTTTAGCTTTTTGAATTACTTCAGGATCATCTATTTCGACTGTTGCTCTTAGACCTATGTTCTCTTCTACTAATTTTGCTTTACCTGATTTTGTATCAGCTAATTCTCTTTCTGGCTCATGATCTAACAACACTCTGACATTATCAGCTTTTTCTATTGCTCTTTGAAATACTCCTGCTCTTATCTTTTCAATGAATTGACCTCTAGTGTCATATAAGACTTTGGATTCTCTTTCTACAGCATTAACATAGCCATCAATCAGAATCTTGTTGTTCCTGATTTCCACCTTCATCTTTTTCATCTCCATTCATATCAACTATGGCATTTGTATTAGGTGTGTAATACTTACCTGTATTTGTATCAAAGACAACATTAGCAAGATTTAATGTTATTACATCTAATCCCTCAATACTGTCATAGTCTTCTAGATAACGAATTTCATTTTTATTTATCTATTCTGTTTCTGATGCAACTTTTATTGCTGCATATCGCTCTTTTATATTTCCTCTTGATATTTCTCTTGTATCAAATTCAAAATAAAAAGACTCTTTCTCTTTTTCGAGTAAAAAGTCCTTATTGAATGCTATCTTTATAGCAGTTAAAATTGGCATTATTGCCTCTTTCATAAAATCATCAAAATTCTCTTTATTATGAAATATATTATCTATTTCTTCTTGAAGTGTTTTCTTTCTTTCGTTCAATTGTAATTCTACAGTCGAACTTGATCCTTCCTTAAAATCCATTCCTTCGTTTAGTACAATTGCATTTTCGCTTTTATTTGAATACAAATTAGACCAAGCTTTTTTTAGAAGCTGAATTTCTTTCTCTCCTAATCTTCGTTGAGAAGTAATAAATCCTTTTTTAGCTCCTCCTGTTCTCACTAATCCTAATTCATATAATAGTGTTTGATATGCATTTTCTATTGCTGTGGATACTTCACTTATTACACTTCTTCCCGATCCTCCATCTTTAGTATTTCTAAGTATTGATATAAAATTGAATGTTTCATATTCTTTACCATTAACCAGGTATTTTATATCTTTATAAATAGGATCAAAGTTTTTTTCTACTGTAATATAACTCGCATCAACATATTTCAAACTTTTAAAACTATTTTTTTGCTTTTCTATAAAAAGATACCTACTTTATCTAGCAAATAATCCTGTACCCATGCTTTTCTCATTTGAAATGCATCAAGTGTATCTCCAGGACAATATTCAATATTTTTATTCTTGGATCATCTTTTATTTCTATAACTTTTTTCTTACCTGTTATTTCATCTGTTGTTTCTTGATATAGTCTTATAGGAATCATAGCTACAGTATTACATATTATATCAACTGCACTTGACACGGAAGGAAGAGACAACGCTTTATCCTTATCTATTCTTTCACCTTTTAACATTGCTTTTAATAGAACATCATTCACTATTTCTTCTGTAGCTACAGGTTCTTCTCTTTTTCTAAATCTATCAAACCAACCCATTTATTCACCTCCTATTCAATTACTTGAACAAAGAAATCTCCTGAGTCTAGAAATACATCTTGTTGTAAAAGATAAACAGCATTTATCAATGTAACAACCATATCTACTTTTCCCTGGCTTCTTTTTTTTGTTATATATCTATTCATATTTGTATCATATATACATCTTGCATTTTCAAAGTTAATTTCTAATAATTTATTTGATTCATATCTAAATTGTCGATCCATAATCTTTTCATACAATAATTTTGTTGGACTATGAAGTGTATCACTATGTTGTCGAATTTGAATTGTGTTAAATTTCTTATCCCATTTTTGTGCTGATGATAAAGCATTGTATCTATCATATCCAATAGCCATAACTGTTACTTTATATTTTTCTTCAATACTAAAAACGAAGTCTTCTATGACTCCATAATCTACTGTTCTATTTCCACATGCAATACATTTCATTTGTTTTATAAAGTCTTCATACTTTATCTTTTCAAATTTATCTTTTTCTTCAATTCTACCTTTTGGAATGAAAGCAATTACATCTGCAAGTATTTCATTATTTTCTTCTGATACCATTGCAACAGCACAGTTATCATTTGTCATTGCTAAGTCTACTCCTATATAAACCTTTCTGCCTGTCCAATCTATTTTAGATATACGACAATTCATTACTTCATTTATATCTATGTAGATTTCTGTTCCCATTCCCTGATAAATAATATTACAGTGTTTGGTTAGGAAGTTTTCTCTTACTGATTCAACTGCTATTGCTTTAGCTCTTTTCTTAATTAAATCATCCCATATTTCTGGAATTTCCAATGCAACTGGATTTGATTGTCTTAAGAAGTCATCATCAGTTGCCCACTTTTTTGCGATATCTTCATTTGGTTCATATAATAGTGCAAATACTGTTTCATCTTTTTCGATTCCATCTAGGACTCTTTTTGCATATCCAACTTCATCCTCAAAAGGATTATTAAATGTAGGATATTTAGTCGATATAATACAGCCTAATTTATTCTATATATTTAACTGACCTGATCACCTTTTGGATTTGGTACTCTATTAATTTTTGGTCTACAAATTACCCAAATAAAAAAAAATTTATATTTTCCATTTTCATTTTCTTTTAATTGTTCAAAAGCAGTTTCATAATCATCAA
>CAMYXG010000030.1 GCA_947303225.1 uncultured Caryophanales bacterium
AAAGAAAGGAATGGCTATTGTTAAATCTGAAGTATTAGAAGATACTATGGATAAAGTATTGCCAAATTAGGATAAATAATTATGAGTAAAAGAAAGCATTATTTAGATAATATAAGGTGGATTACCTTATGTGTTGTAATTCTATATCATGTGTTTTATATATTTAATTCAAGTGGTGTAATATCAAATATAGGAGTAAAAGGAATAAAAGAACTTGATGCTATATGTGTATTTACATATCCATGGATCATGTGTTTATTGTTTGTAGTATCAGGTATTTCAACAAAATATTCTTTAAAAAATAAAAGTAACAAAGAATTTATTAAAGATAGAGCCAAAAGAATACTAGTTCCAAGTATTGTAGGTATATTTGCATATGGTTGGATAAGTGGATGGACAACAAATTATTATGGCGATATATTTGCAGGTAATGGAAATATGATTCCAGGTCCTATAAAATATTTAATATTTTCATTAATTGGAACTGGACCATTATGGTATGCTCATGTATTATTTATAGCATCATTATTAATTGTTTTAATCAGAAAAATTGATAAAAAACAAAGATTAGATAATCTATTTAACAAAATTAATTTACCAATATTATTCTTATTATTTTTAGTAGTATGGGGTTCTTCATTTATATTAAATACACCAGTTGTTACAGTATATAGATGGGGAATATATTTATTGATGTTTATACTAGGTTACTATGTATTTTCAAATGATAAGATTATTCAACAATTAGAAAGTATTGCAATACCATTAGGAATAACAACATTTATTTTTGGAATTGTATTTACAATAATAAACTATGGAGCCAACTTTGGATCTAATGAATTTTTAACTAACATATTTACAAATATTTATATATGGTTAGTAATTTTATCAGCATTTGGTATTAGTAAAAAGTATTTAGATATAAAAAATAAATTCACTGACTATATGAATAAAAATAATTTTAGTTTTTATGTTTTACATTATACAATACAAATAGTTATATCATTTATTTTAGTTGAATATATTAAGTTTGATAACTTCATATTTAATTATATAATCTTAATTTTAGGAACAATAATTATATTACCTTTAATGACTGAAATATTAAAAAGAATACCTATTGTTAATAGATTATTACTTGGTATAGTAAAAAAATAAAATAGTTTGGAAACTTTTGATTTTGCGAACAGCCATATGTCCTGATAATGTTGATATAATAATTGATAACGTTTTATTCAAACCCTAAAAATAGATATAAAAAGCGGTAGATTTATACAAAATTTGCCGTTTTTATGTTATAATTTGAGTGATTTATACGCAAGGAAGTGATTCTTATGAATGAAAACAATACGAATATCAATTGGTATCCAGGACATATGGCCAAAACAAAAAAACAAATTAAAGAACAATTAAATCTAATAGATATTGTGTATGAGGTAATCGATGCAAGAATGCCAATATCATCAAAAATAGAAGATATAGAAGAATGGATTACAAATAAACCAAAAATATTAGTTGTAACAAAAATGGACTTATGTGATAAAGAACAAACGAATAAGATCTTGAAAGAATATGAAAAAAATGGTTATATAGTAATACCAATAGACTTAATGAATGGAAGTGTTACTCCATTGATAAATGAAACAAAAGATATTATGAAAAAAATTAATCAAGGAAGAATAGAAAAAGGAATGAAAAAAAGATCTGCTAGGGTATTAATTGTAGGAGCACCAAACGTAGGAAAAAGTACTCTAATAAATCGACTAGTAGGAAGAAAGTCTGCTGGTGTAGGAAACACCCCTGGTTTTACAAAGTCATTATCCTGGATTCGTATCAATAAAGACATAGAATTACTAGATACCCCCGGAGTATTATGGCCAAAATTAAAAAATCAAGAGCAAGCACACATCTTGGCGGCCTTGTCTTCCATAAAAGAAGAAATACTAAATCTTGATGAAATAGCTTCTTTTATCTTAAAAAAAATATATACATTATATCCGGAAAAGTTACAAGAACGATATGGAATCGATAAATTAGATGACAACCTAATAGAAGCTTATGATCAAATTGGAAGAAAAAGAGGTGCCTTGTCAAAAGGTGGAATAACAGATTATGAAAAAGTATCGAATATCATCATTAGAGATTTAAAAAATGGTTATTTTGGAAAAATCACTTTTGATAGATTGAAATAAAAAAAGAAATTGCTTCTCTCATAGATAATTCCAAAATAAGCAGATTATTGTCAACAATCTGAAGAACGTAAATATACGTTTTTTTTTCTTGAATAAGAACATGTATAATGCTATACTTAAACTATAATAAATGAGTGTAGAATAATGGATAATAATTTAAATAATGTAAATATGTATAATAATGTTAATCAAATAGAGCAAAAAAATGAGCCAATCAACAACGAAAAAAAGAAATCAAGTAACAAAATAGAAATCATAATTATCATATTATTAATCATCATCATAGCAATATTAATTGGTATAATAGTACGATTATCAATGAAGATAAATTCATTAAAACAGCAAATACCTGTTACAGTAACGGATGTTGAAAAACTAGATAAAATAGAAAAAGAAATTAATAAAAAATATGTTGAAAAAGACTATGCTTTAACAGATGGATCAATTTTAATTGAAATTGAAAATAAAAGTAATTATGGAGCAAATGCTGATGTTAAAGTAGAATTAATGGATGAAAAGAAAAATATTATAGATGTAATTGATGTTTATATTAGTGGAATTAATTCTAAAGAAAAAGGATATGGATTAGCAACTATGTGGGAAGCTAATTATAGTTCATATAAAGTTACCACTAATATGCTTCCAGCAACTTCACTAAGATTTCACAATAAAGATGTTAGTATTATTTCAGAAAATGTTTCCGAGAACTCATATATTGTACAATATAAGAATAAAGCATCTGAGAAATTAGATTCATTAGAAATTGGAGTCTTATTCTATGATAAGAAAAACAATATTATTGGATATTCTAGTAACATTGAAAGTAATATAGAAGCTGGTTCAACTTCTTCTATGAAAATAAGAATGCCAATCGATGAAGAATATGAAAATATCAAATATACTAAGGCAAAAACAATCATCATTGGAGCATATACCTATGGAGATTCATAGTATTAGGGGTAAAAAGTATGAATAATAATGTAAATGAATATAATAATACAAACCAACCAAATATGAATAATCAAACACAAAATAATATCGTGAGTAATAATAACAATCAAATAATCCAACAGAATATAAATAATCAAACACAAAATATAAACACGAATCATTCGAATAAAACAAGTGTTTCGCAAACAATAAAAAATAATAAAACAACCATCATTATGATAGGAGCAGTAGTAGGAGTTGTTATATTATTAATTATCATAAGAGCAATCTTTGGAAAAACAACAAATAATAATTATAGTATAAATAACTACAAAAAAGAGGAACAAGAAATAAATAATAAATTTCAAGAAAAAGATTATGTATTAGCTACTAACGATTTATTAATTGAAATTAAAAATAATGCATCCATTCCAGCAAACGCTACAATCAAAGTAGAATTTTATGATGAAAATAAATCATTAATAGATGTAAAAGATACAGCTATTATAGGAATTAATATTCATTCAACAAGTTACGCAAAAGTTTCTCTACGTAACATAAAATATGATAGTTATAAAGTAACATCAAAACTATCTCCAGCAGCCAACAAGAATTTTTATAATGATGATATTAAGATTACTTCAACTACAAAAACAGATAATGATATCATTATTCAATATAAAAATACCAATGATAATAATTTAGATTCATTACAAATTGGAGTATTATTTTATGATGATAATCATAAAATAATAGCATATAATGACTATTTTGAAACAAGCATATCTGCACAAGCAACATCATCTACCAAAGTATACATCCCATTTGATGAAAACTTTAAAAAGATTCAGTATTCAAAAGTAGAGGTCATTGTATTAAATGCTATAAAATACAATAATTAGAAAAATAAAATACATTTGCTGTATTTTCTTTTTTTCTCTATAATAGGAGTGGTGATAAAATGACAAAAAAAGAAATATTTGAAAAACTAGAAGAATTGAAACTAGATAAGGCAGAATATAGAATTGTGGGAGATGCTAGTATTGTTTGTCATGGATTATTAAAAGAAACAAATGAAATTGAAATAGAAACAAATCATTCTTTTCAACAAGACGGATTTCTTTGCTCTTTAAAAAAAATAGAAGGAGAAAGTGATGAAATAAAAGGATATTTCTTTGAAACAATAAAAAATTGTCTGCTAAAGAAAAAAAATGCGAATAATATAAATGACAAGTCATTAATTAAAAAAATGGAATTATACCTAGATTGTCAAGATACCTATCAGTATGAAAGAAAACTAAGGAAGCAAGGTATCACTTATATAGGAGGAGTAGATGAAGTGGGAAGGGGACCACTTGTTGGCCCTGTAGTAGCAGCTTGTTGCATATTACCTGAAAAATTTGATTTAGACGGTCTAACAGATAGTAAAAAATTAAGTGAAAAGAAAAGAGAGTATTATTTTGAAGAAATAAAAAAGCAAGCAATCAGTTATGGAATTGGAATTGTAGATGAAAAAAGAATAGATGAAATAAACATTTATGAAGCAACAAAAGAAGCTATGATACAAGCCATCAATAATTGTAAGATAAAGCCAGAACATGTTTTAACAGATGCCATGAAATTAGATATTGATATTCCACTAACACCAATTGTTAAAGGAGATTTAAGAAGTATTACAATTAGTGCAGCAAGTGTTTTAGCTAAAGTTACGAGAGATAGGATGCTACTAGAATTAGATCAAAAATATCCAATGTATGACTTTAAAAAAAATGTTGGATATCCTACGAAAAAACATTTAGAAGCAATTGAACAATATGGTATAATCCCAGAACATAGAAGAAGTTATGGACCAGTAAAAAATTATTTAGAAAAATATGCAGAGAATAAAAAAGAAGATTGACAAAAAAAAGAAAGGCTAGTATAAGTATTGAGAGGAGGACGAAAAGTATGGCAAAAAATTTAGTAATAGTGGAAAGTCCAAGTAAAAGTAAAACAATAGAAAAATATTTAGGAAAAGATTTTAAAGTTACATCATCAAAAGGACATATTCGTGATCTAGCAACTACTGGACAATTCGGTCTAGGAGTAGATATTGAAGATGGTTTTAAGCCTAACTACATTCCAATTAAAGGAAAAAGTAGTGTCATAAAGGAATTAAAAAAAGATGTAAAAGAGAGTGAAATGATTTATCTTGCAAGCGACCCAGACCGTGAAGGGGAGGCTATTGCTTGGCATCTAAAAGATGCTTTGAAAATTAAAGATAAGCAATATAAAAGAATATTATTTAATGAAATAACACATGATAAAGTATTAGAAGCAATTGAACATCCTACTATAATAGATGATAATCTGGTGAAATCTCAAGAAACAAGAAGAATATTAGATCGTATTATAGGATTTCGTCTTAGTAAACTATTACAGAGAAAAATTGGAGCCAAAAGTGCTGGAAGAGTGCAAAGCGTTGCTTTAAAACTAATTGTAGATAGAGAAAGAGAAATTGAAGCATTTATTCCAGAAGAATATTGGAAAATAATTGCAATATTTCCAGAATATGAAGCAGAATTATTTAAATATAAAGAGGAAGAGATTGAGCTACATAATGAAGAAGAAGCGAATCATGTTCTTGATTCAATAGGAGAGGACTATACTGTTGAATCGATTGAAAAGAAAGAAAGAGCAAGAAAAAGCAAATTTCCATTTATTACATCAACACTTCAACAAGAAGCTTCAAATAAGCTAGGATTTTCAGCAAGAAAAACAATGAGTGTTGCTCAAAAATTATATGAAGGAATTGATATTGGAACAGAAACAGTAGGTTTAATAACCTATATGAGAACAGATTCAATCCGTTTAAGTGATGATTTTACAAGACCAGCTATGAAATACATAGAAGAAAAATATGGTAAAAAATACATTGGATATATAAAGAAAAGTAAAAAGACAGAAAATGTACAAGATGCTCATGAAGCAATTAGACCTACTAGTGTATTAAGAGAACCAACTAAGATTAAACAATATTTAAGTAGCGATGAATTTGAATTATATAGTTTAATTTATAAAAGAACTTTAGCGAGCTTAATGAGTGATGCAACAGTTAATCAGACAACAATCATCTTTGATAACAATGATTACAAGTTTAAAACAACAGGAAGTATTTTAATCTTTGATGGTTATTTAAAAGTATATAAAGACTATGAATCAAACGATGACAAAATTCTACCTGAAATAGGAGACAATGAAGTTTGTAAAACAACCAATGTAGAATCCACTCAACACTTTACAAAACCACCAGCTCGATATACAGAAGCAAAACTAATCAAGGAAATGGAAGAATTAGGAATAGGAAGGCCATCAACTTATGCAACCATTATTGATACGATTAAGTCAAGAGCATATGTTACATTGGAAGAAAAAAAATTCAAACCAACTACGATGGGATTTGAAACCACAGATAAACTACAAGAATTCTTTAGTGATTTAATTAATACAGACTATACAAGAGATATGGAAGATAATTTAGATGAAATAGCTGAAGGAAAATTGGTATGGAATGAAGTCCTTAAAAAATTCTATGATATATTCGAACCACGGGTAGAAGAAGCATTCACAGATATGGAGAAAAAAGCACCAGAAGAGACAGGTGAAACATGTCCAGAATGTGGAAATCCATTAGTGATTCGTAATGGAAAATATGGAGAATTTGTAGCATGTAGTAATTATCCAGAATGTAAATATATCAAAAAAGAAGAAGCACCAATTGTAGAAATTTGTGATTGTCCAAACTGTAAAGGAAAAATAGTAGAAAAGAAAAGTCGCAAAGGAAAAGTATTTTATGGATGTAATAACTATCCAAAATGTAAAACAGCATACTGGGATAAACCAATTGGAAGCAAATGTCCAGAATGTGGCGAAATGTTAACAGAAAAAAATGGCAAAGTAAAATGCTCATCTTGTGAATATAAAGAAGAAAAGTAGAGAAAAATCTCTACTTTTTTCATCATTTATGATATACTATCTGTGTAATGCCGATTTAGCTCAGTTGGTAGAGCAACGCATTCGTAATGCGTAGGTCGAAGGTTCAAGTCCTTTAATCGGCACCATTCGAAAACAACTGAGTAAAAAACTCAGAGAAAAAAGTCAACATGTGTTGACTTTTTAATTATTTTGAATATACTTTTTCTTTTGTAAAAGCTAATAAACTTTTAGGAATATCATCATAATTAATCATAGGAAGATCAATCTCTTCAATAACATTACCATCATGATCCAAGAAAATATCTTTTTGAGTAATACCATCTTTGACCATAATAGAATCTTCATAGTGACTTTCTTCTTCAAATCTTCTCAACTTTAGAAAGTGATTATCGACATAGTCATTACAATAACTCATAGAATAAACTAAGTTAACTGTAGGACCATCCATTCTTCCACAAATATCAAACGTTCCATCTGGATTTGCATCTTTATAATAAAGTGTTGATTTATTTAAAGATAAAAGAATTGGATCTCCATTATGAATAATATCAAAAATGATTTGTTGAATAAAAGGAAGTTCAAATAATTTCTCATTCCCACCAGATTGAATAATGTAATCTTGATATGATTGAAATCTATGACTTTCTTGCTTTAGCATAAATGTCCTCCTTTAATGCCCAATATTATATCACGAAACAGGAAAAAAAGATATAAATTGAGCAAATCATCTTTTCAAGAAAAAAAAGATATTTTATAATATTAAGCCAAAGAAGGAATAAATATGTATTATTATCAAGAAATAGAAGAACTAACAGAAGAAGAATTAAAAAAATATGTGAAAGAGAGAATAAAAGATTTAGAACTAGATAGTAAAGTATGGAATAAAGGAATTGAAACCATTGGTTATAACCTAGATTATAATCCAGTAAGTCAATTAAATGATAAGAAAGAATTGTTTATCGATATTAGAAATGTATATGGTGGATATATTCCAAAGGGAATGAGAATCGTATATGGACTATCTTATAATTATGATAAAGATGGTTTGGTGGGAAATGATGGTAAGTATTACTATATTGATACTGATGACTATATATATGAATTCTGTTCTTGGATTAAAGACAAAGGAATTATCAATGAGTTTGAACTGTTTTATTACTTACAAGATTTTATCAAACAATACTTTGGATTAATATCAAATATCAGTAGAGAAGAAATGTTTTCACTACTTTATAAAGATGAAAGAAACTATTTTCCTCCTATAAAAGAACATGGACTAAGCTGGTTTAAGAAAAAAGGCAATGCAATGTGTACAGAATATGCTGTAATCGCTCAAAACATTTTATCATTTTTTGATATAGAATCCTATATTATGATTGGAAAAGAAAAAATAGATTCAAGTCCTGCCGAAAATCATGCCTTTAATATCATCTCTTATACAGAAAATGAAACAGGAGAAGAGTATTCTGCTATTATTGATTTTGCTACTCCAGTAGCCATTTATAATCCAAAATTTGAGTATATTGGAGAATTTCCATTTTTAGGACCAATAGAGGAATTAACAGATGACTTTATTACAGATTTAAACAATGAAGGAAAACTAGAATTTCAAGAATACTGTTATCTATCTATGGCAAATGATATCATTGAGCTAACTTATCCCAAAAAAAGAATCTATTTTGTTACTCATGAATTAACACCCGATCCAATTTCAAACAGAATAAAAATATTGAGTAAAAAAAAGATTATATGATATAATAAAATAGAAATATGATTGAGAAAGGATGAAGAAAATGTTTCAATTAAATGGAAAAGTAGCTGTTATTTCAGGTGCCAGCTCAGGACTTGGAAAGCAGATGGCAAAAGGCTTTGCTAAACAAGGCGCTGATTTAGTAATACTAGCAAGACGTCTTGAAAGATTAGAAGAGCTAAAAAAAGAACTTGAAGAAGAGGGAGTAAAGGTATTACCAATTAAGTGTGATGTTACTTCAACAGAAGATATTAATAAAGCAGCAGAGCTTGCGGAGCAAGAATATGGTCATGTAGATATCTTAGTAAACTGTGCAGGTAGTGCAAAAAATGCAGGAGTTCTAACGATGACAGATGAAGAATGGGATTTCACAATAGAAACAGATCAAACTTCAGTATTTAAAATGACTAGAGCATTTGCCAATATTATGAAGAAAAATAATTATGGAAGAATCATAAACATTGCATCTATGTATGGATTAGTTGGAAATACTGCACTAGATACAGTTGCTTATCACTCATCTAAAGGAGGAGTAGTAAACTTTACTAGAGCAGTAGCAGCAGAACTAGCAAAATACAACATTACATGTAATGCAATCTGTCCAGGATATTTTGATACAGAATTAACACATGATACTCTAGAAACAGATGAATTTACAGCATACATGAAAGCAACAGTACCGCTAGGAAGATATGGACATGAAGGAGAATTAAATGCAGGAGCAATCTTTTTAGCAAGTGATGAAGCAAGTTATGTAACAGGAGTAATCTTACCAATTGATGGAGGTTATACTGCCGTTTAAAAAGTCATAATAAATGACTTTTTTTCATAGAAAGAAGGAAAAATATGAAAAAATACATTTTACTAGCAAGTATCTTTGTGCTTATTTCTATAACTTTGATGATTTATTATGTGACAAATCATTCAAGTCAAATAGTAGAAGAAAAATCATCTAGCTCAAAGAATCATTCAGAAATAGTAGATAAGCAAAAAAATAAAGGCTTTATAGAAAATCAGATAATAGTTGACTTAAATAAAGATTCTACGATTAGTACAGCAGAAAAAATAGCAAATAGAATAAATGCTGTTATATTACCAGAATCCATACCAGAATTTCAATCATATGTATTTGAATTCTCTTCGAAAACTTTCGAAACTGAAAAAGAAATACTAGACTATTGTGACAATTTAAAGAATACATATTCCGAAATAGAATTATGTTCTCCTAATCACGTAATGTTTCCAGATTCTGAATAATAATAAACCAAGCATTTTAAATTCGAATTAATGTTTGACAAATTTTTCTTTTTAATATATAATATACGCCATCAGTTGGAAGAGACAGAAAAAAGGGGGAAAATAATATGAAAAATAATATTACTAGAAGAAATTTTTTGAAAACAAGTTTTTTAGCACTTTCTGGATTAGGTATCACGAGCACACTTTCAGCATGTGGAGAAAAGCCACAAACAATATCAATTAATTTGCAAAAAGGATTATATGATTTAAGTTTTACAGATGAATCAATCAATAAGTACGATTCATACTACGATGATGTATTAACATTAGTAGAGGGAATTGACATCATAACATATCACCCTTCTTCTTCACTAGGATATATAGAATTTGAAAACTATAATATAGTAGACGCTATGGAAAGAATGGAAAAAAGTATTCAATTAAATCATTTATTTGAAGAAAATGGAATGGGAAATTTTGATGAAAAATCAAATGACTTAGGAAAAAATCTTTCTTTACAGCAAGAACAACAAGCACTTTCTCTTGATTATGAAGATGTTGCAGAATTAATGGATATGAAAAGTGATTTTGCTATGGATAGTGATACGAATCATTTCATTCATTATATAAAAGATTATAACATTTTCTGGCATGTACGTAACAATGCAAATATTTGTATATCATTACTATCTTACTTACTAAAAAGCTATGTATGTCAAAAAGAAGGATTAGAAAAATTAGATTTAATGGAAATAACTGATAATGGTACAATTATTGTTCGTGATAAGAAGACAGGAGAAATAGCTAATGAATATTCAATTTCTTCAGAAAAAGATGATATTCTAAGAGCATGCTATGAATCCATAATGAATTGTAAGAAGGAATACTTTACTGGAACATGTTCTGATGGTTATATTATAACAGGAGATGATAAATATCAAGCTTATAATGAAGCAATTGAAACAGCAATAAAAAATCTAAAAAAAGGAATTGCTTGTGGAGTAAAATTTGATGGTAAAGAAATGAAACAGGCAAAAATTGTAGAAGAAATATCAAAAGAAGTAAAACAAAAATAAGAAAAGAGCAATTGCTCTTTTTTTGTTTGCATATTTATTTTAATCAGGTTATAATAGAAAACCAAGGTGATTAGTATGGCAAAAAATGATAATATCCAATATGGTATTAAATATCGAGTAATTAAATTAGAAGAAGACAAATATATTTTATTTCCAGTTTCTTTAGAAAAAGGAATAGAAACAGAAGATGGATTTCGTACTGGTAAAAGAATTATTCCCTATGCTTATGACACAGAAGATTTAGATAATAATTATGTAGTTGATATGATTTTTACCAAAGATGAACTTCAATACGTATATGAATATGATGGAGAAGAAGAATTCTTAATGAATTATTTTTTTGATG
>CAMYXG010000031.1 GCA_947303225.1 uncultured Caryophanales bacterium
AGATGTAAGTAGTTTTGATACCTCAAATGTAATTAATATGAATGGTATGTTTACTGATTGTAGTAGTTTAGTCAGTCTAGATGTAAGTAATTTTGACACAAATAAGGTAATAGATATGAGTGGAATGTTTTATTATTGTAATAGTTTAGTTACTCTAGATTTAAGTAACTTTGATACAAGTAAAGTTATTAATATGAGTAGTATGTTTGGAAATTGTATTAATTTAACAAGTATAAATGTAAGTAATTTTGATACAAATAGTGTTACTAATATGAGTGGAATGTTTTATTATTGTAATAGTTTAGTTACTCTAGATTTAAGTAGTTTTAATACAAGTAATGTTACTGATATGAGTGTAATGTTTGATTCGTGTAATAGCTTAATAAGTCTAGATTTAAGTAACTTTGATACAAGTAATGTTACTAATATGACTTCTATGTTTAATAATTGTAGTAATTTAACAAGCATAGATGTAAGTAGTTTTGATACTAGTAAGGTAACTAGCATGTACAGCATGTTTGGTGGTTGTGGTAAGTTAACAAGCTTAGATTTAAGTAGTTTTGATACAAGTAATGCCAATGTAAGATTAATGTTTGGTAGTTGTAATTCTTTAACTAATGCTTATGGTAGAACACAAGCTGATTGTGATAAATATAATTCTTCAAGTAGCAAACCGTCTAATGTTAATTTTGTTGTTAAAGCTTAAGAAGTAGAAATACTTCTTTTTATTTGATATAATATGTTCAATTGGAGGGGAATATGGAAAGAATAATTATAATAGGTGGAGGACCTAGTGGTATTACTACAGCTATAAGTGCTAAAAGAGATGATAATGAAGTAATTGTTTTAGAAAGAAATACTAAGCCATTAAAAAAATTATTAATGACTGGTAATGGTAAATGTAATTATATGAATGAAATATATGGTATTAAGAATTATCATAGTGAAGATATTGATTTAGTAGATAAAATTATTTCTACTAAGAATATTGAAATGATGAAGACATTTTTTGATGATTTAGGAATTATATCTAAAAATAAAAATGGTTATTATTATCCTTTTTCTAATCAAGCTACTACTATTGAAAAAAGTTTACTTGGAAAAGTTAAAGATAAAGGAATTATAATAGAGTGTGATACTTTAGTAGAAGATATTAAAAAGAAAGATAATTGTTTTGAAATAAAAACAAATCATAATAGTTATTTGTGTGATAAGTTAGTTATTTCTACTGGATCATGTGCTTATCCAAAGACAGGTAGTGATGGATGGGGTTATCCTTTTTTAAAAAAACTAAATCATCATATTATTGAACCAGTTCCAGCACTAGTACCATTAGTTGGTAAAGGCAATTATTTTAAAGATTGGGCAGGTGTTCGTACGGATGTTTCTTTAGAATTATTTGAAAATAATCATTATATAGCTCGTGAAGAAGGAGAAATTCAATTAACAGATTATGGTATTAGTGGTATTTGTACGTTTCAACTTAGTCATATGGTTAGTAGAGGTCTTTTAAATCATAAAAAAGAAGAAATTCATATTAATTTTGTTCCTTTTATTGAAACTTTAATTACTCCATGGATGGATCATTATGCTAAAAAGAATTCTCATAAGAATTTAAAAGAATTATTAGAAGGTTTTCTAAATTATAAGTTAGTAAAAGTAATTATAAAACAAAGTAATTTAAAAGATAATTGTTTCTATTTAGATTTATCTAATGAAGAAAAATTAGTTTTATGTAAAAATTTAAGAAGTTTTAAAGTAGAAATTATTGATACTAAAGGTTTTGATTATGCTCAAATATGTAATGGTGGAGTAAGATTAACAGATATTCATATTGATACGATGGAATCTAAAAAAGTAAAGAATCTATATATCGTTGGAGAATTATTAGATATGAATGGAAACTGTGGTGGATATAATTTAACTACATGTTGGATTAGTGGTATTTTAGCTGGTAGGGCAATAGGTGGTAAATATGATTAGAATTAGACAATTAAAAATACCAGTTTTAGAAGATAATAGTGAGACTTTATTATTTAAAATATCTAGGAAATTAAAAGTATCTTCTTCTAATATTTTGAATTATCAAATCATAAAAAAATCTATTGATGCAAGAGATAAGGGAAATATTGTTTTTGTTTATGAAGTAGATGTTTTGGTTTCTTCTGAAGAAAATGTATTAAAAAAATGTAGAAGTAAAGATGTTTTTAAGAGTGTTACTGTAGTTTATTCTTTTCCTAAAATACAGAATATTGATAAGAAGATTATTATTGTTGGAAGTGGCCCTGCGGGATTATTTTGTGCTTACTTTTTGGCTGAAGCTGGATTTAGGCCTCTTGTTATTGAACAGGGGGAGAAAATGGAAGATAGAATTTCTTCTGTTGAGAAGTTTTTTGAAACAAATCAATTAAATCCTTGGTCTAATATTCAGTTTGGAGAAGGGGGAGCAGGTACTTTTTCTGATGGGAAATTAAATACTATGGTGAAGGACAAGTTAGGAAGAGGAAAAAGAATTTTTGAAATATTTGTTGAGGCTGGTGCTCCTGAAGAAATTTTATATGAACAAAAACCTCATATCGGAACGGATATTTTAAGAAAAGTAATTGTAAATATGAGAAATAAAATTCTTTCTATGGGAGGAGAGTTTCGTTTTTCTACTAAACTCACGGATATTTTTGTAGAGAATCAAAGAATTAGTGGAATAGAAGTGAATCATCAAGATAAAATTGTTTGTGATTATTTGGTTTTAGCAATTGGTCATTCTGCTAGAGATACTTTTTATTTATTACATGAGAAAAAAATTAGGATGAAAAATAAAAATTTTGCAGTTGGACTTCGTATAGAACATCCTCAAGAGATGATTAATCAAAGTCAATATGGAATGTTTTCTCATGTATTGGGTCCTGCTAGTTATAAATTAACTCATCAATGTTCGAATGGTCGTGGGGTATATTCTTTCTGTATGTGTCCTGGTGGATTTGTTGTGAATGCTTCAAGTGAAGAAGGACGTGTTGTGGTGAATGGAATGAGTAATTATAAACGGGATAGTCATAATGCAAATAGTGCAATTGTTGTGACAGTTTCTAATAAGGATTTTGGAAATGATTTATTTGGGGGATTAGAGTTTCAAAGAAGATTGGAAGAACAAGCAGCTAAAATTGGAGGAGGAGTTATTCCGATACAGCTTTTTGGAGATTATTTGAATCATAAAGTAAGTGATTGTTTTGAAGAAGTAATTCCTGAAGTAAAAGGAAAGTATCAATTTGCAGATCTTAATTTGTTATTTCCTGATGAGATTAATCAATCTTTAAAAGAAGGTATTCTTTCATTTGATAAAAAGATAAAAGGATTTGGTAGGGTTGATGCTATATTACTTGGAGTTGAAAGTCGTACTAGTTCTCCTATTATGATAGAAAGAGATGAAGAACTTGTTTCTAGTATAGAAGGCATTTATCCTTGTGGAGAAGGTGCTGGTTATGCAGGGGGAATTACTACAGCTGCTATTGATGGTGTTAAAGTAGCAGAAGCAATTGCGAAAAGATGTCAAGAAGGTAACAAATTCTAGAAATGCTTCTGTTTGTATGTATTTCTATGTTATAATAAAGAAGATTGAGGTGATTAAATGGAAATATTATTATTTGTTTTTGCTTTGCTTCTTACTACGGGAGCACAGGGTTATATTAATCATTGGTATCGTAAGACTAAAAACATTCTTTCTAATTCTCATATGAGTGGAGAGAAGGTTGCTCGTAAAATTTTAGATTCTAATGGATTAAAGCGTGTCAAAGTAGTAGAAACTTCTGGAGTTCTAAGTGATCATTATGATCCCAAGGGAAAAATTGTTCGTTTGTCATCCGATATTTATCATAATACTTCTTTGGCATCGGTAAGTGTTGCAGCTCATGAATGTGGTCATGCTATACAAGATAAAGATAATTATTTCTTTTTACGTTTTCGTAGTTCTATTGTTCCTATTGTTAATATTGCATCTGTTTTAGGTTATGTTGCAATTATGATAGGATTTATTATGGGAGCTTTTGGTTTTATTCGAATTGGTATTGTTATGGAATGTGTTATTTTAGCATTTCAATTGATTACTTTACCAGTAGAATTCAATGCTTCTCATAGAGCTTTAGTTCAGTTAAAAAAACTTGGAATTGTTGGGGAAGATGAACATAAGTACTGTTTTAAGATGCTTCGAGCAGCAGCATTAACTTATGTAGCAGCTGTTGCTACTTCTATTTTAGAAATACTTCGATTGGTATTACTATCTAGAAGAGATGATTAGGAAGGATTTATATGATTAAAATTGTAGATAATATAGAAGAAGCAAATTGTATTACACATAATGGGACTATGCATGCTGATGAAATATTTGCTACTGCTTTTTTAGAATTATATTATGGAAATCGAAAAGTATTTCGTACGAGTGAAGTTGATTTTTCTAGTCTTTCTAATGATGCAATTGTATATGATATTGGAAGAGGGGAATATGATCATCATCAAATTGATGCTTTAAAAAGAGAAAATGGAATTACTTATTGTGCTTTTGGATTACTATGGAAACGATTTGGAAAGGATTTTTTAAAAAAGAATCATATTACTCCTGTTGAAGAAGTTTTTTTAGAAATTGATCAAGATTTTGTTATGGCTATTGATGCAGAAGATAATGGTTTTTTTCCTACTATAGAAGCTAATTATAAAGTAAAGACTTTAAGTAGTTTATTTAAAATCTTTAATCCTAGTTATCATTCATTGGAAGATGAGAGTACTCAGTTTATTCGAGCTGTTCAAGTTGCTAAAAATATTTTCGAGGAAGAAATATCTTATATTCAAGGGAAAGTTCTTGCAACTCAAAAGATAAAAAGTATGATTGAAGAGTTACCTGATGATGCAAAATATCTTGTTTTAGATGAATACTTACCATATGAGGAGGTTCTTTTAAATACAGAAAAAGCAAATTCTATCTTGTTTGTAGCCTTTCCTTCGAATCGTGGAGGATTTGCTATAAAAACTATTCCTAAAAGTCGTGAAGATCGTACGGCTCGTATGGAATTTCCTGAAGAATGGGCTGGCTTTGAGGGAAAAGAATTAGAAGAAAGGTCTAATATTGATGGCTTGATTTTTTGTCATAGGGGACGTTTTATCGTTAGCTGTAAACAATTAGATACGGTTTATCAAGTTTTACATTATTTATGTTCAGATGAGGAAGGAAAGTGAATTTATGTATTATAATCGTAAGAGGGAAATTTTGAAAAATGTGATTTATATTTCTTTTATTTTGTTAATAGCAGTTGTATCTACTCATTTTATTTATTATAGATTTCAGGGAAATCGAGAGGTAGATGAATCTTCTGAATCTATTGATATTGTTTATCATGAAAATTCAGGAGAAAAAATATCTTTGAAAAGAGTAACTCCCGTAACAGATTCTGTTGGACTATCTTCTAAATCTTATACTGTTTCTATTCATAATAATTTAACAGAGGATGTTGATTATAAGGTTAAGATTTTAGATGATTTGGATGCAATAGATGAAGATGAATGTGGTGAATTTTTAATTCCAAAAGAAGATATTCGTCTTTCTGTAAAAGTTAATAAAAAAGAGATTGAAATTTATAATTTGGATGAGTTAGAAGATGGAATTGTTTTGTATAATCAGGTTGGAGCTTTAGATGAAGATGTTATTTCCGTTCGTTTATGGATAAAGCAAGATAGTACATTACCAATGGGAGCTCATATGCATTATCATGGAATCCTTAAAATTGAAGAAGATAACATGACGGATCATAAGTAGGTGATTTTTTGAAAATTGATTTAATGCCATTACAAAATCATCTTATTGAGAAGATTGATATTAGTGGAGAGTATTCTTTAAATTCTTTTTATTATCAAAATAGTGATATTGTAGATTTAAAACCAATTATTGTTGATGGGATGATTATCGAAAAAGAAAATGACATTGGTTCTTTAGAAGAGTATATTCAATGTGTGATAAAAGGTAGTATGATTTTACTAGATTCGATTTCTTTAGAGGAAATAGACTATCCTTTTTTGATTGAATATGATGATTTTATAGAGAAAAATGTCTATTTCAATGAAAATACACTTGATATTTTTGAATTTTTATGGGAAAATATTCTACTAGAGGTCCCCTTACATTATTCTAAGGTAAAAGATCTTCATAATTTTCATGGGGATGGATGGAAATTAATGGATGAAAATGAGATTCAAAAAGATAATCCATTTTCTGATTTATTAAAAGATGTTGAAAAGGAGTGATAGTATGTTGAAGTTAGATATTCAAATGTTTGCTGTTCCTTTCCGTAAAGTTTCTAAGACGAGAAAGAGAATGAGAAGAAGTCACAATGCAATGGATATTCCTGGTATGACAAAATGTCCTAGTTGTGGTGAAATGATTAAGCCTCATAGAGTTTGCCCTAAATGTGGTAGTTATAAGGGTAAAGTAGAAGTAGCAAAAGAAGAAGCAGAATAATTTCTGCTTTTTTTCTTTTGGTTTATGATACAATAGAAGAGGTGATTTCATGAATAATAAACAAATTTTAATGATATGTCCGAATGAAGAAAAGTATCGTATTTTGGAAGAGAAAAATCATCAGAAAGAATTGCATTTGATTAAGTTTATGACAAAAGAAGAGTTTTTTCATCATTATTTTTATGATTACCAAATGGATGCTTTTTATTATTTGATGAAAACTTATCAATTTCAATATGATGTTGCGAAAGTATATTTGCAGAATATGGTTGTTATTGATGAAAACAAAGACTATCGAGCTACTAAATTGCAAGAATTAAAAAGATTAAAAAAGGAATTGATAGAAAAAGGGTATTTTCATTATCATCAATCTTTTTCTCGTTATTTATCTTCTTGTGATGTTGAAATAAGAAATTATTATGATTTAGATTTATTTGAAGAAAAAGCAATTGGACCTACTATTTCAATTCCTGATTGTACATTTCAACATGATGTTTATGCTTTTTCTACAATGGAGGAAGAAGTTTCTTTTGTATGTATTCAAATTCGGGAATTATTAAAAAAAGGAATAGAACTAAATCATATTTATTTAACTAATATTTCTAGTGATTATTATTATACTTTAGAACAATTATTTTCTTATTATCATATTCCAATTGATATTCCTTATCAATATTCCATTTATAGTACGAAAGTAATTCAAGATTATTTAAAAACAGGTGAAGTTGATTTAGAAGACTCTAGAAAAGCTAAAATCTATCAAAAATTATTTTCTGTATTGGAACAACTGGAGAATATTCCTCATGATGAGGTGTATGATCAAATATTACGTGAAAAACTTAAACATACATACTTAGATATTCCTAAAAAAAAGAATGCTGTAAGAGTAGTCGATTTTTATCAGAATTCTTTCTTAGATGATGACTATGTTTTTGTAGTTGGATTTAATCAAGACATTTTGCCTAGAAGTGAAAAAGATATATCCTTTTTATCTGATTCTGTAAAAGATGAAGTTGATTTATATTCTATAACTTATCTAAATAAACGTTGGAAAAAAACAACAATTTATCTATTATCTAAAATTCATCATCTATATTTGTCTTATAAAAAGTCTACTCCTTTTGCAAGTTTTTATCCATCTAGTTTGATATCTGAGTTGGATTTAAATGTAATATCTTATGATGTTGAAAAGTATCATTACTCTGATATTTATAATCAAATAAAATTAATTGAAAAGATGGATCAATATTACTTATATGGGGAAAAGAAATCTTATTTAGAGGAATTATATCATCATTATCAAGTTCCTTATCGAACTTATTCAAATCAGTTTTCTGGAATTAATTTGGATTCTTATTTAAAGAATTTAGATTATCCATTGACATTGTCTTATACGGGTTTAAATACTTATAATGAATGTAAATTTCATTATTATATTCATTCTGTTTTAAAGTTGGAAGAGTTTACTCCTACTTTTGCTGCTTTTATAGGATCGATGTATCATGAATTATTATCTTTATGGGAGAAGGATTCTTTTGATTTTGAAAAGGAGTTTCAAAACTATTTAGAAAAGAGAGAATTATCTTTAAAAGAAACTGTATTGTTGGTTCGAATCAAAAAAGATTTTTTGCAACTATTAGAGGTTTTAAAACAACAAAAATTATTATTAGGTTATGATAATGCTTACTATGAAAAGAAGGTAGAAATACCAATACGAGATGATATTTCTGTAAGATTTATTGGTTTTATTGATAAAATTCTTTTTTATCAAAAAATAGATGATACTTATTTTAGTATTATTGATTATAAGACTGGGTATATTGATACTCATATGGAACCTATAAAATATGGATTACATATGCAATTACCTATTTATTTATACTTTATTTATTATTCTAATGTTTTTTCTAATCCTATTTTTACAGGTATTTATTATCAAAATATTTTGTTTTCTTATCCTAGTTGGAGTTTAAAACTTGATCAAGAAAGAAAAGATCGATATTTATTGAAAGGTTATTCTACTGATAACATTGAATTATTAGCTCGTTTTGATTCTACTTATGAAAATAGTGATGTGATTAAAAGTATGAAATATTCTTCAGATAAGGGATTTGGAGCATATAGTAAAGTTTTAGATGATGATACTGTTTTAAGACTTGTAAAATATACTAAAAAACATATTGAAGAAAAGACTCAAGAAATATTAGATGCAGATTTTAAGATTAATCCAAAGGTTTATCAAGGAGAAAATATTTCTTGTAAGTATTGTCAATTAAAGGATTTGTGCTTTATGAAAGAGGCAAATTTAGTCTATTTCAACAAAGTAGATGATTTATCTTTTTTAGGGGGTGATGAATAGTGGGATGGACAAAGGAACAGCAACTAGCTATCGATTTAGAAGGGGGAAATATTATTGTTTCAGCTGGAGCTGGAAGTGGAAAGACGGCGGTATTAACTGCTAGAGTACAAAGAAAGCTTTTAACGGGTGTTCATGTTAATGAATTGTTGGTTTTGACTTTTACAAATGCTGCTGCTTTAGAGATGAAAGATCGAATTCGAAAGACTATTCAAGAAACTCCAGGGTTAGAAGAAGAAGCTAGTTTAGTGGATAGTTCTTACATTACAACGTTTGATTCATTTTCTTTATCTTTAGTAAAAAAATATCATACGGTATTAAATGTAACGAATCAAATTCAAATTACCGATGAAGTATTTATTGATCAAATAAAGCATCGGATTTTAGATGAAATAATGGATGAATATTATTATTCTCCAAAAGATAATTTTTTAAAACTGATTCATGATTTTTGTTTAAAAGATGATAAAGAGTTAAAAGAAGCTATTTTATCAATTTATCAAAAAATAGAGTTAAAGTATAATAAAACAGATTATTTAAATCATTATTTTGAAAATGAAATGACAGAAGAATTTATTGAGAATGTAACGAATCAATATGAAGAATTATTAAAGAAAAAACAATGCGTTTTACAAGAATTAATACATCAATTAGAAGAATTCTTTGATGGAGATTTTGTTTCTAGAGTAGAAGATAATTTTTCTAAGCTTCTTCAAGCTAATACTTATGAAGATTTTGTCTCTGGTATTTCTTATAAGAGTATTACGTTACCTAGAGGTAGTGATTCTACTGGTAAAAAGATTAAACAAACTATTTTTAATATTGCAGGAGAAATAAAGGATTTATGTATTTATGAGAATAAAGAGGAAATGAAGGAAGAAATTCTTTCTACTAAGGAAAGTGTTGAAGTAATTGTTTCTATTTTATTAGAATTAGATTTAAGACTAGAAGAATATAAAAAGAAAGAATCTATTTATAATTTTAATGATATTTCTAGAATGGCTATAAAGGTAGTATTGGAACATGATGATATTCGTAGAGAATTACAAAATCAATTTCAAGAAATCTTAGTGGATGAATATCAAGATACTTCTGATACTCAAGTGATGTTTATTTCTTTGATCTCTCGTGATAATGTTTATATGGTGGGAGATATTAAACAGTCTATTTATCGTTTTCGTAATGCGAATCCTGCTATTTTTAAGGAAAAATATGATTCTTATCGAGATACTGATCAAGGAACAAAGATTGATTTATTAAAGAATTTTCGTTCTAGGGGAGAAGTATTAGATGATATTAATCTATTGTTTGATTGTTTTATGAATGATAACTATGGTGGTGCGGATTATCGAGTTAGTCATCGAATGAATTTTGGCAATCAAATGTATATAGAAGAAGGAAAAACTAATCAGAATTATCATTTTGATGTTCTTACTTATTCGAAAGAAGAATTAGGTAAGTTATCTGTTGATGAAGAGGAAGCTTTTATTATTGGTTATGATATTAAGGAGAAAGTGGAAAATGCTTTTCAAGTTTTTGATAAAGATAAAAAAGTTCTTCGTCCTATAGAGTATCGTGATTTTGTGATTCTTTTAGATAAGAGTAAGAACTTTGATTTATATAAAAAAATATTTGAGTATTTACAAATTCCTTTAACTATCTTAAAAGAAGAATCTCTAAAAAAAGATGATGATTTGATGGTTATTAAGAATTTGTTACGATTACTGATATGTATTAAGGAAAAAAGATATGATACGGAGTTTCGTTATGTATTTACTTCTGTATCGAGGAGTTTTTTATTTAAAACTCTTGATTCTGAATTATATGAGATACTTGAATCGGATGGGATATTTGAAAGTAAATTGTTTTTAAAATGTCAAAGTTTGGTTGATAATATGGATTATATTCCTTTAAGTGCTTATTTTAATCTAGTATTAGATTCATTTGATTATGAAGAGAAATTGATGACGATTGGTAATATGAAATCTTTTCGTATTCGTAGAGAGTATCTTTATCAATTATGTCAAAATTATGAATCGATGGGAAAGACTATTTATGACTTTGTTGAGTATATTAATCAAATATTTGATGGTGATTATGATTTAAAATTTAATGTAGAACAAGAAACTACTAATAGTTGCAAGATTATGACAATTCATAAGAGTAAAGGATTAGAGTTTCCTATTTGTTATTTTGCAGGTTTTTCTTCTAGATTTAATTTAAGCGAATTAAAAGAAAGAATTTTATATGATAGGGAATATGGTATGATTCTTCCTAAAGTTGATGAATCTTATAAAGATACGATTTGTAAACTATTATTAAAGAATCGTGTTCGTAGTGAAGAGATATCTGAAAAGATAAGATTATTATATGTAGCTTTAACTAGAGCTAAAGAAAAAATGATATTTGTTCTACCAGAAATGGAAGAAGAGGAAGAACTTATTGATATGGTACCGGATTATCAAAAAGAAAAATATATTTCTTTCTTATCTATTATGAAAAGTATCTATACAGTACTGATGCCATATGTTAAAAAAAGTAATATACTTGGTAGTAAGGACTATTTACAAAATTCTGGAGATGTTTCTTTTGATTTTGAAAA
>CAMYXG010000032.1 GCA_947303225.1 uncultured Caryophanales bacterium
TTACTGTTCCAGCAGATACTCCCGTTACTTTTCCTGATGAGGAAATGGTTGCTATCTTGGTATTTGATGAAGTCCATGTGATTGTTTCCTTGCTTGCTCCTGATGGTTTGAATGAAACCGTTAAAGTTACACTATCTCCAATTTCAATATTATTTTTTGATGAAGTTACTTCAATTGAAGTTGCTTTTTTCGTGTTTGAAGTTTTTTTCTTTTTACTATTTGAATTGGAAGAAGTTTCTTTTCCACTTGCTATATCAATTCCACTAGTTCTTTTCTTATCGTTCCAGTTAGCATATAAGTCAAATGAATAAAAGTCTTCGTTTTCTAGCTTTATTGTTTTTAATACTGTTTTCATGGAATAACTCTTTGAATCATCAAAAAAGTAAGTTTTTCCATCTACTATGGTATACCATTCTCTTCCTTTTACCAAAGTAGTTCCACTCTTTTCTAATTGAAAGGGAATTCCTTTTATACTATTAATCTTTTTTATAGTAGATTTTTCATTGTAACTAGCATAATAATTGCCATTATAACTTAAATATCCATAATCACCTAGTTCAAAATTATTTGTCGTTACTTTTCCTCCATTTGGATAAAAGTAAAAATCAAATTCTTTGGCTGATGTTGACCCCATTCCTACAAAGAAACATATCAATATCCATAATAATTTCTTTTTCATATTTATTCTCCTATTGATTATTTATTTACAATTTTTCGTATATCCTACGTATGAAGTATTCATATTTGGATATTTAATTCTTTTTGATACATTGATTGCTGCATTAACACCAATTTTACTTAGACTAGCAGATGTAAAATGAATAGAATTATCTTTTACTTCAACATTTTTTCCGTTTAGTGTGACAGTATGTTTTTTTAGTCCAAAAGCATTTTCATATTCTTCCGTATATCTTTTATAACCCCAATCTGTTCCAAGCATAATATCTTTGTTTTTACTGACTAATTTTACTTGCTCAGCATGTAATTGATCAACGGTTGAGCATAAGCTTTTATCTCTTCTTCTTTCTATTTTAGAAGCAGTATAAATAATAGCACCAAATTGAATTCCTAAATCTTTTTTCATATTATTATGAACTTTCATATAATGTTTATAATATGTTTTTGGACCATGACTATCCATAAAATAGTTTGCTTCTCCTTGCATAACTACATAGAATGAATTATTAATAGTATATCCTTGTTGCTTTATTAATTTCACTGCAGCTAAATATTTTGCTTTCAAATTCTCATAAATATATAGTTTTTTATTTCCACAAAAATAATCTTTGTCATTTACTGGTAAAAAGCATTCTACTTTTTTTCCTGGTGATGTTGCGTGTACAATAATAAGTTTATGTCCTGTTTCTCCTATATATGCTTTGGCAAAATATGGTACCATATTGGTTCCAATACTTCTATATAAACTTCTCTCTGAATTTGCAGCTATTTCTTCTCCAAATGAAGGCATATTGTTTCCATTATTATTTAAATCAGCTAATCTATTTGTTGTATATTTATATTCCCATGCTTTATTCGCCGGAATGGTATAGTTTACTTTAGTTATATTTACATAATTAGCTAGAATATCATTATCATAAGGATTATTAGAAGCATCATATAACTCGCTCTTTTGTGGTCTCTGATCGATTGTATGTGCTACATAGTCTTGAGAGGTACCTGCCCAACCATTCATATTGGATTGACCCCAGAGCAATGCTACATCTACTTGTTCTTTCCAATTGACATAAAGTGTTACTGTACAATCTGAGTTAGTCGCATTACAAAAGTCACTTGCTTTATAATTTTTTTCTTGATTATAGCTTTTTCCTGTTCCATCTGGCTTTGTATTCCATTCCATTCCTTTTGTTGGCATATAACCATTTTTTACGATATTTATTATACTTGGATTGTTATAGTCAAATAACCCACTATGACCTATTGAACCATTATATTTGCATTTTTGAACTAAGACAGCGTTATTTGAATTAATTAATTGACCATTACTAGAGATATTTTTGCCTTTTTTACTAGATAGCTTTCCACCATTCATGTGATATTTTATAATTACATGATGTGTTGTTGCTTGTTTTTTTGTAATTACTATTTTTTTTGTTGCTTTTAAACCATTCTTTGATTTAGCTGTTATTGTTACTGTTCCAGCAGATACTCCCGTTACTTTTCCTGATGAGGAAATGGTTGCTATTTTAGTATTGGATGAAGTCCAAGTAACAGTTTCTGAAGTTGCTCCTGATGGTTTAAAAGATGCTTTGAGTGTAGTACTTTCTCCAACTTTAATCTTTTCATTAGAAGAGGATATTGTCATAGAAGTTGCTTTTTTTGTGTTTTTGCTACTTGAAGTAGTAGAATCTTTTCCACTTGATATATCAATTCCATTTGTTCTTTTTTTATCGTTCCAGTTCGCATATAAGTCAAATGAATAAAAGTCTTCATTTTCTAGCTTTAACGTTTTTAATACTGTCTTCATAGAATAAGTCTTTGACTGATTAAAAAAGTAAGTTTTTCCATCTACTATGGTATACCATTCTTTTCCACTTACTAGAGAAGTTCCACTCTTTTCTAATTGAAAAGAAACACCTTTTATACTATTAATCTTTTTTATAGTAGATTTTTCATTGTAGTTAGCATAAAAATTACCATTATAACTTAAATATCCATAATCTCCTAATTCAAAACCAGATGTTTTCACTTTTCCACCATTTGGATAAAAGTAAAAATCATATTCTTTGGCTGTTGTTGAAATCATTCCTATAAAGAAGCATAGTAATATCCATAATACTTTCTTTTTCATATTCTTCTCCTGTTATTCTATTATTTTATAAACTTATTTAGATTAATTGCTTTTGTTGTATAAATTCTATCTGGTCCATTAAATAATAAGACAAAGACGTCGTTTGTAGCATCATAATCAACACTCTCTAACTCTCCTGGCAACGTCAAATGATACCTTCCATAAAGCTTTCCTGTTGAGATATCATAAATATAAAGATCACTATCATCAAAAAATATAAAGTTAATGCTTAATAATAATCCTTTATATACACCAGCATCTTGTCCAATGTGTTTTACTACTGAAAAAGATTTAAGATGTTTACTGAAGTTTTTATTATACACATTAATCTGTGTTCCAGTTTTTAATACCCACTTTTTGGTATAATAATCATAAGCTAATGCAGTAATAGGTGTTAGAAATTGCTTTTGTGAACTCTTTAATGTGGGCTTTTTTAAATTATTTTTATTAATAACAGTTACCTCTTGATCAAACAAATGTGTAATATAGATATTTCCATTATCTTTATTAAAAGTACTTCCATTTGCATGACCAAAATTTCCTTTTAAATAGTTCACTACTTCACCACTATTCTTATCTATGACATGTATAACTCCACTAGTATTACCTCCTTTTACTTTAACTACAACGTAATATTGATCTGTTACGCATAATGATTGAGCAGAGGTTGCTTCATAAGCATTTGATAATTTAGCAAATACACTACTATTTTCTTTAGATATTGTGCCTAGTACTTTACCTTTTCTTTCAATATTGGTAGGTGGAGCTTTTATTACTTTTATGTTTTTAGTGCTTTTTAATCCACTTTTCGTTACACCGGTAATGGTTACTGTACCAATACTCACCCCTACTACTTTTCCCTGAGAGGAAACTGTAGCAATCTTTTTGTCAGAAGTAGTCCAGGTAATTTTTTCTTTGGTACTTCCATTGGGTTTAAATGTAGTATTCAATGTAATACTTTTTCCAACTGAAATCCAATTTTTTTCAGCTGTAATCGTAAAAGAGGTAGCTTGGTTCGTTGCTTTTTTTGTGCTTGAAGTAGCTTTTTTTTCTTTTTCTTTATTTGTACCAGAAGTCGATTTATTTTCCTTCTCTTTATTTGTACTAGAAGTAGATTTATTTTCCTTCTCTTTATTTGTACTAGAAGTAGTTTCTTTTCCACTTGATATATCAATTCCACTGGTTCTTTTTTTATTACTCCAGTTTGCATATAAGTCAAATGAATAAAAGTCTTCATTTTCTAGCTTTAACGTTTTTAATACTGTCTTCATAGAATAAGTCTTTGACTGATTAAAAAAGTAAGTTTTTCCATCTACTATGGTATACCATTCTTTTCCACTTACTAGAGAAGTTCCACTCTTTTCTAATTGAAAAGAAACACCTTTTATACTATTAATCTTTTTTATAGTAGATTTTTCATTGTAGTTAGCATAAAAATTACCATTATAACTTAAATATCCATAATCTCCTAATTCAAAACCAGATGTTTTCACTTTTCCACCATTTGGATAAAAGTAAAAATCATATTCTTTGGCTGTTGTTGAAATCATTCCTATAAAGAAGCATAGTAATATCCATAATACTTTCTTTTTCATATTGTTTATCCTTTCATTCTTCCTCTGATTCGCTATATTGAATCAATACTTCTCTTGGTTTAGAATTTCCTGTTGGAGGACCAATAATGCCATTTTCTTCTAATTGATCTATCATTGTTGCTGCTTTATTGTATCCTATTTTGAATTTTCTTTGTAATAGGGATGCAGATGCTTTTTGTGTTTTGATAACGAAGTCTACGATATCATTATAAAGATCATCTCCTCCACCACCTGTACTATCTGCTGAATCCCCGCTATTGGCTTCTGATTTTTCTTCTTCTAATTTCATTAAATCATCGCTATAACTTGCTTGTTGCTGTGATTTTGTAAAATCAATAATCTTACTAATTTCTTCATCTGTAATAAAAGATCCTTGAATACGAATTGGCGAATTCATTCCAATTGGTAAGAAAAACATATCTCCTTTTCCTAATAGTTTTTCTGCTCCTACTTGGTCTAAGATTGTACGAGAATCAATTCCTGAACCTACAGCAAATGCAATTCGTGATGGAATATTGGCTTTAATAAGTCCTGTAATAACTTCTGTTGAAGGTCTTTGTGTTGCTACTATTAAATGTAATCCTGCTGCACGAGCTTTTTGAGTAATTCGTAAAATAGAATCTTCTACTTCTTTTGCTGCAACCATCATTAAATCTGCCAACTCATCTATAATAATGACAATAAATGGCATTTTTTCTAATGGTTCATTTGGATTTTTCTTATTCCACTTTTCTACATATTCATTATATCCTTCAATTTTTTTCGTTCCAGTTTGAGCAAACATATGATATCTTTTTTCCATTTCATTTACCATTTTTTGTAAAAGAATAGCTGCTTGTTTTGGATCTGATACAACAGGGCACATTAGATGTGGAATGTCATTATAGACTGACAATTCCACTACTTTTGGGTCTACCATAGCTAGTTTTACTTCATCTGGTTTAGCTCTCATTAGAATAGAACAAATGATTCCATTGACACAAACTGATTTACCAGAACCAGTAGTACCTGCAATTAACATATGAGGCATTTTATTAATTTCACAAACACCAATATCTCCCATAATACTTTTTCCAAGTGGGACCATTAATTTTTTATCTGGAGCTTGCATCATTACTTTGCTAGCCATTATTTCATAGAAACTTACTGTTGCTGGGGCATCATTTGCAAATTCAACTCCAACAGTACTTTTTCCAGGAATTGGTGCTTCTATACGAACATCTTTTTTTGATAAAGCTAGTGCAATTTCACGGCTTAACGTTGTAATTTTATTGACTCTTGTTCCACTAGCAATTTCTAGTTCATATTGAGCAACTGTTGGTCCTATGTGTACTTCTACTACTTTTGCTATAACATTAAAACTCTTTAACACGTTTTCTAATTTTTCTATATTCGCTTCTACAGCCGAATTATCAGTAGATGTATTTTTCTTTTTAGGTTTATTTAATAAATCAAGTGAAGGTAATTGATAACTTGGATTAACGATATTTTGAGAAGTAGTTGTTTCTTCTTTATTTTCTTCAGGAGATTGCGTTGATATTTTTTTCAATTCCTCTATATTTTTAATAATTTGTTTTTCATTTTCTTCTTCATTTCCATTACTAATTTTAACTTTTTTCTTTGGTTCTTCCTCCTCTTCGTCTTCCTCATCATCATCCTCATCTTCTTCTCTATTTTTGAAATCATCTATTTTTTCACGGATGAAGTCCATTAATGAGAAACCAGTAAATAAACATAAACCAACTATCATTAATGTAATAGTAACAATTTGCATTCCTGTATAAGAAAATAATTCTGAGAATACAAGTGCAAAGATTCCTCCAAGAAATCCACCTCCAACGGATACTGACTCTCCTATCGTACCACTACTCAATAAGCTATTAAATCCTCTAACTAGTTGATTCATTGTTTCTTTAAAAATCATATTGGTATTTCCATTATTTTGAGATACAAATTCCCAATGCATAAAAGTTAATAAACCTATAATTAGCATATAGATTCCAACCATCTTGGTAGAGATAAAATCTGGCCACTCTCTTTTTATGAAAGCATATATTCCTACTATAAATAGTAAGAACAAGAATACAATATAAATTGATCCTGTTAAGAACAATCCAAAAGATGCAATTAATTTACCTACAACTCCTAGTTTTCCAATTCCTAAAATTGTAGCTATAATCAGTGCAATTGCATATAGTTCTATTGCTATCTCGTTATCTTGCTTTCTTGTGCGTTTTCTTTTTCTTTTTGCCATATTCCAACCTACCTTTCTGATTTTATTATACTACAAATCTGTCCCTTTTGAAATTTTTTACAGAAACTTTACACAAAAGAAGTTGTCAATCTTTTCTACTTTTGTTAATAATCTTCTTCAAACATTTCTTTTCTTTTTTCTGTATATTCTTCTATCGATATTTCTTTTCTTTCAAACTTTCTAAATATAATTTCCCACTCTTCTAAATCTTTTTGTCTTAGCTGTTCTATTTCTTCGATATCTACTTGATACTGTTTTTTATTCTTCTTGTTTATTCTTACAGGTATTACGTTACTATTATTTAAATACTTAGTGGGATTAAATAATAGTTCTTTACTTGTAAAAGTATAATCTTGATTATTATTTTGATCCGTCCAATGGCATTGAATATAATATTTTTTAGGATTTGTTTTCTTACAATTAATATGAGTAATGGTTGCTAGAACTTGGTATCCTTCTTTTTTTAGGTATTTTTCTTGTCTTTCTTTCCGAATGAAATAAATTACTTTTATGATACCAATTATTCCTAATATCCAAAACAATATCATAAATAGAATTGTTCCTAGTACTCCATCTGCAATTAAGTCATATTTGTTTTCCATTCTACAATCAATAGAAATAATGTCTCCTTCTTTCATATCATCTGTATAATCATCTATAACATCTTCTTTTACACCTGTTTCAGTATCGTATTCAATATATACTTTGTATGTTTTTTGTCCTTGATTTGTTGTTTCTATAATATCTGTTATTTTAGCGTCAATACATACTTCTACTTTTTCAGTTAAATTTTTCTGTATCATTCCTAATAATACTATAGCAACTATTATTAAACTGATTGATTTAATCATTGTATTCTTTATACTACTATCCATATGTTTATCCCTCTATTTTCAGTATAGCAAAGTATTCTTTTTTTTTATTGATTTCTTTCCTTCTTTCTGTCAAAAAATGTCAAAAAAAAAGAGCATTATGCTCTTGATACATATTTTCCATCAGCAGTTGAAACAATAATTGTTTCCCCTTCTTCAATAAATAATGGAACTCTAACCATTAAGCCAGTTTCACATTCTGCATCTTTTAAAGCATTTGTAGTTGTATTTCCTTTTACAGCTGGTTCTGTATGTGTAACTACTAATTCTACTTTATCTGGTAGGTCAATTCCTAAAACTTCTCCTTCATAACTAGTAATATATACTTCTAGATTCTCTTTCAATAATTTTGCTTGATCTCCTATATTACTAGCAGGAAGTTCTAACTGCTCATAGCTTTCCATATTCATAAAATAAAATATATCATTCATATTATACAAATACTGCATTAATTGTTTCTCAATTCGTGCTGTTGCTACTTTAACACCAGCATTAAAAGTCTGTTCAATAATTGAACCAGTACGTAAATTTTTTAATTTTGCTTTTACGATTGCTGCTCCTTTTCCTGGTTTAACATGTTGCGTTTCTAATACTACATAGATATTGCCTTCATATGCAATTGTAATTCCATTTTTTAAATCATTTGTACTAATCATTTTCTCAACTCCCAATATTAAAAAAATAAGATTATCTTATTTTATTTTTTCTCCTTATGTACTGTGTGCTTTCTACATCTAGGACAGTATTTATTCATTTCAAGACGGTCTGTTGTATTTCTAACATTTCTTGGTTCTCTATAATTTTCTTCTTTGCATTCACTACATACTAGAGTTTTATATTGTCTATTTCCTACTTTAGCCATTTTTCTTCCCTCCTTACACGTCTATCAGTATTATAACAGAATTTTCTTATTTTGCAAAAGTTTTTTCTATTTATTAAGGAATTCTGTTTATTTTTTCCTCTACAATAGGTTCTTTAGTAAATTCTTCTTCTATTTTTTCTGGATCAATTGGTTTAAATACATCTTCTGCTTTTACTTCTATTTCTTTAAAATCTGTCATTTTTCCTATTTGAGATTGTCTTTTAACACGTTCACTTTGACATGTATTCATCGCACTAATTAATGTAAAAGCTAAGATGGTAGGTAAAAATGCTTTTAAGTTTTTGATTGACATTTCTCACCACTCCTTTTAATGGCACTATTATATCATATTTTTAATCTTATTTCAATATCCGTACATAGCATAGTATATGTCTGATACTCTTTGAGTAATTCGATAAGTAACTAAAGAAGCAAAATTAGTTCCAGAATTAGGATGAGAAGAGTCAGGTGATGTTACAATAATACTCATCTTAGGGTTTTCATATGGTGCATACCCAATGAATGAACTTGTGATGGTTTCGGTATCAATATGACCATCATTATCAGTATCTAAGAAGCTTTGTGATGTTCCTGTTTTTCCAGCAGGATGCATCACTGGATTCATATATCCTACTCCATATCCTCCTTGTGAGTTCAGAACAGCAATAAAGCCTTCTTTTACTCTATTCATATATTCTGGTTTTGTATCAATGGTATTTAGAACTGTTTTTTCTACATTTTGTTCTAGTTCTCCTATTTCATCATTACTACTAGATGAATGAATTTCTTTTAATAAATGCGGTTTTAATCTTTCTCCTCCATTTGCAATAGTTGAAATGTATTGAGATAGTTGAATTGGAGTATAGGTTTCATATTGTCCCATAACAAAGTCTAATAAATTACCTGCTGCCTTGTCTTTAGAAGAATATCCATTACTTTCTATTGGCAAATCAATCTCTGTTTTAACTCCTAATCCAAAAGAATGATACATATTTCTGTAAACGTCAAAGGAATGTTGTTTAAAGTATAGTGGCATATCTCGATAATATTCTTGGCCATTTACTCGAATAGCAGTTTTAAATTGGTATACATTACTAGATTTAGCTAGAGCCGTTATATCGTCAATCACTCCTAAGTTATCTACAGAAGAACATTTTTCTTTTGGAATTCCTGCTATTTTTACACATTCATCTAGCATCTTTTCTCCAATATGAATTGCTCCTTCATTATATCCTACTAACATAGAAGCTCCTTTTACGACACTTCCTGGAGTAATCGGTGACATTAAAATACTAGTTGTATTATCGATTATTTCTCCATTCACAATTCTTTTACTTGCCATTGCTAGTATTTCACCTGTCCTTGGATCTTGAATAATTACACTAGAATGATCATAATATTCTGTATTTGCTTCATATTTAGCATTTCTTATTTGTTCTGTTAAAATGCTTTCCACTGCTTGTTGTAAATTCATATCAATACTTAAAACGATATCTTTTCCCCTGCTTCCTTCTTTTATCAGTTTTGTTTCATGAGAATTTACTACTTCATATATTGCTTTTTTTCCATGAAGATACTCTTCATATTCTTTCTCAATATAACTTAATCCTACTCTATCATTTAAACTATATCCCTTTTCTAAATAATAATCTTTCTCTTCAGCAGGAATACCTTGAGTAGTTGTTGAAACGGTTCATAACATACTTTTAAAAGTATCTCCATAAGGATACACTCTTTCCCAATCAATCTTTGTATTAAATCCGTTTAATTGATCATTATTTTCTGAGATATAAGCATATTCTTGATCTGTAACATCGCTCTTTATAATTTTTTCTTCATATGTATATCCTTTATTCATTAAATAGAATAAATAGGCTATTTTTTGTTCTTCTTCACTAAAGGCAATATCTTCTTCTTTAATTCTAGCTATTTTTAATTCTTCTAAATCACGAGGAGTCATTTTTCTTTGACTCACTTTTTCTCTTTCTTTTTCTGTTACTAACTTATCACATTTTTCTTTTTCTTTTACATAATAATATTCTCTTTTTGCACGATTTGTTATCCTATGATAATCAATATCAATATGATTTGAAACTTTTTTAGCTGCCTCAATCATTTCTTGATTAGTCATTCCTTTTCTTTTTTGAAATGTAATTGTTTTCAATGATTTATTATCAACAATAATATTATAATTTCGATCATAAATTCTGCCTCTAGGAGTACTTGTTCCAGATACTGTAGTATACGTTAATTTGGCTAATTGCTTTGAATAATCATCTTGATGTATAATCATTACATCCATTATTTTTATCATTAAAATTGTAAAAGCACATATTGTTCCTAAAAAGATGATTAGTAATCGATGTTGTAATATTTTTTCATAATTGAATTTTTTCTTTTTTTTGTTTCGTCTTCTCATCCACTTTTCACCTAATACTAGTTTATCACATATTTCTTTTAAAAATTCATATATTTTTCTTGAGAGGTGATATTTATTTATCGTGAGTTTATTAAAAAACATATTCATGAACTTACTCCCAATGATTTAGAAGAATTTGCGAAGAAAAAAAATATTCAATTTACTAATGACGAATTAATTATTATTTATCAATTTATTCAATATCGTTATCAGGATTTATTAGATGAAAATATAAAAGTATTTGAAGAAATCAATGGAAAAGTTAATCCAACTTTATATAAACAATTATTACATTTATATATTGAATATAAGCAAAAATACTTATAAAAAGAAACAGTTAATCCTGTTTCTTTATTCTTTCTAATAAATCATTTTTAAATTCTTTTTCTTTTATCATTTCTATCTCATATTTA
>CAMYXG010000033.1 GCA_947303225.1 uncultured Caryophanales bacterium
AAATGAAAGGGATCAATCAAAAGGATATATTCCCTTAAGATTGATTATACGTGATAAAATGTTTGAAAGTTTAGGAGATCGTTTACAAAATGCTATTCATAAAATAAAAGGTTATGGAAAAATAACAGAAGATAATATTTCAGAAGCAATGAGAGAAATTCGTCTTGCTTTATTAGAGGCAGATGTTAATTATCAAGTTGTGAAAGAGTTTATTGCTACTGTTAAAGAAAAAGCATTGGGTGAAGAAGTTATTTCTAGTATTCATCCAGGAGATTTATTTGTTAAAATTGTAAAGGATGAGTTAACAGAGTTACTTGGAGGAGAAAGTGAAGCTTTGAATGTTTCTGGAAATCCTGCTGTTTTAATGTTAGTTGGATTGCAAGGATCAGGAAAGACAACTACAATTGCTAAATTAGCTAATTATTTAAGAAAGAAACATAATAAAAAGCCATTATTAGTGGCATGTGATGTTTATCGACCTGCTGCTATTGATCAGCTTGTTCAGTTAGGAAAACAGTTAAATATTGAAGTATATCAGGAAGGAAAAAATAATCCTGTTGAGATTTCCAAGAATGCTATTTCTTATGCAAAGGATAATCATTTTGACTATGTATTAATTGATACGGCAGGTCGTTTGCATGTTGATGAAGAATTGATGGATGAACTTGATAACATCCAAAAAGAAATTGAGCCTCAGGAAACTATGCTTGTTATTGATGCTATGATGGGTCAAGATGCTATTAATGTTATTACGGGATTTCATGATAGATTGCCTTTAACTGGTGTTGTTCTTACAAAGCTAGATGGTGATACTAGAGGTGGAGTAGCTTTATCTGTTCGACATTTGACGCATGTTCCTATTAAATTTATTGGTGTTTCTGAGAAGATGGATGGACTTGATTCTTTTGATCCTGAACGAATGGCTGGAAGAATATTAGGAATGGGAGATATTGTTTCTTTAGTAGAAAAAGCAACGGAATCTATTGATGAAAAAGAGGCAGAAAAAACTGCTAAAAGAATGCAAGATGGTAAATTTGATTTAGAAGATTTTTTATCTACTATGAAACAAATGAAAAAACTAGGGCCTCTAGAAAATTTAATTAAATTAATTCCAGGTGCTAAAAAAATGGGATTAACGAATGTTCAAATTGATCCAAAGCAAATGTCTCATGTGGAAGCAATTGTATTATCTATGACGCCACAAGAAAGAAGAAATCCTTCTATTATTAAGGCAAGTAGAAAAACTAGAATTGCTAAGGGATGTGGGTTATCTGTTCAAGAAGTAAATAAATTATTGCAGCAGTTTGATCAAATGAAAAAGATGATGAAACAATTTTCTGGTGGTAATTTTAAAATGCCATTTTAAAGAATATAATTATATTATAATGATTTGTAGTTGGGCATATTTTGTAGAATAAATTCATTATTAACATAGAATATTTTAGGAGGTATTGTATGTATAATAATGAATTTTTTCAGAATATGAATATGGAATCTAACATTACTGGTGATAATAATGTGGTAAATAATGAAATGGATGTTGATGTCAGTTATATGAATCAAGGAAATAATGCTATGATGGGTGCTCCCATGAATGAAGGAGTGCAAGAGAGAGTTATTAATAGAACTTTTGTCCATGAGGTTCCACATGTTTGTCCAATTCATACTCGTATCATAAATCATCATGTTTACAAACATACTTATCGACCAGCTTATACATGCTCTGAAGAAAATGTTTGTAGTAATGTTCAATGTGGTTCATGCTGTCAGTTTCATTAATATGAATTGATAGAATTGTTTTTTAGACTATTGACATTGTTTGTTGATAGTCTTTTTTTTCGAAAAGAAGATAATAATTTGATGTTATGATAATCCACTGAATATTCTATATAAAAAAACTAGAATAGTTGCACATATAATGTATATCCATACTATTGCTTTTACTAATTTATTTTGTGGATATTTTATTATTGCTATAACAATTAAAAATAATCCTACAATTGGAAAGAAGATTCTTAAAGAATCTATTATTATATTTAATAATGGGTCTTGGTAGTATAGAAGAGGTAAAAAAAATTCTGAGCTATTGATGAGTAATATGGATGCAATAGATAGTATAGTTGCTTCTTTTGTTTCTTTATTTTGATTATCTAGTTGATTATTGTTTTCTGCTTTTATTATTTGATTAGTTTGAAATCCACATTTTGTACAAAAATTGTTTCCTTCATTTATTTTATTGCCACATTTTGAACAATACATATTTCTTCACCTTTTGTCTATTATTTCTTTCATTATAAGTCTTTTTGATTTTTTTTTCTATCTTTTTTTGATATTATGCTTTGCTGCTGATTATTTTGTGTTATATTAATAGTAGGTGAGTAGTATGAATATTCTTTCTAATATTGTTACATTTATAGAAATGTTTATTATTCTTCCGGGATTTTTATGCACTATTCTAGGATATCTTTTAGTTTGGCTTATTGTTCCTTATATTGTTTATTGCATTAAAATAATTGGGGGAATGAAAAATGATGAAAATTGAAATGTTTTTTTTGGGGTTGTTGTTATGGTGTTGCCTTTTATTTGTTATAAACTTTATCCTATTATCATTGATATGCCGATTGAAATTAGTAAATATGGTCATACCATTGATTCTATGGCACTTATTGGGTTAATGTATATGACTTCTTTTTTTCTATCTTATAAGTATTTTACTAGGAAACATGTTCCTAAAGTAACCTTAAAGTAAGATATTATTATCAAAACATAAATTTTTTTTGTTATTGGCATGGCTAAAGTTACTGCTGTCATTATTGGTATTATTTCTTTGATTTTGAAAATGATATAACTTTTTTTGATAATCATTATTATCATAGCCATTTGAATAGTGGAAAATTAGTTTTATTTCAGAATCATGAAATTACTATTTATACTCAAGATGATGAGGAGTATATAACTATATTTATAGTGAAAAGAAAGGTGAAACAGAGTATTATGATGGCAGAAAACAAATAGTATTATCTGCTAATCAGAATACTATAAAATTGGAAACAAATGGAAAAGTGGACATACTTTTTTTAGAATATGTTATAATCTTTAGTATGAGAAATATTATTATGAACAAAAATTTTTTTTCTTTTATTATTTTACTTCTTTTTCTTTTTTTTGTGTTTGCTTTTTATCGCTTTTTTTGGGGGACTAGTATTAAAAATATCTCTGTAGAAAATTCATTTAGTTCTGTTTCTTGGTTTCACGAAGGAGATGATTATTATTTATTTTTGCCTAAGATAATGGATTATAATCAATTATCTTTGTCTTTTTCTTCTTTATTTTCTAGTTCAAAAATATCTATTTATGATTCTAATCATCATTTTTTGTATCGAGCTAAAAATCATTCTTTATATTCTTTATCCGATGGTACGTATTTTTTCAAGGTATCATTATGCTTTTCTAAAACAAGAGAATATGTTGTTCATGTTATACAATCAGATTTGCCTTCTATGTTTTTAAATACTGATGGAGGAAGACGTTCTTATCAAAAAATATTATCTGACAATATATATCATAAAGTATACTATCCTGGAAATATACAGGTTTTTGATTCTAATTCTTCTTCTTTTTTCAGTTCTGTTAAGAAAATAAGAGGACGAGGTAATTCTACTTGGCTTAGGTCGAAGAAACCTTTTCAATTAACTTTTGAAGATGAAGTTTCTTTGCTTGGAATGAAAAAATCAAAAAAATGGATTCTTCTTTCGAATCATTGGGATGGTTCATTGGCTCGTAATTATTTATGGTTAACTTTAGCTAAGAAGATGGAAATTGATTATAGTGTAGATTGTTCTCCTGTTGATTTGTATATTAATCATGAATATGTTGGATCTTATTTGATTACAAATAAAGTAGAAGTATCTTCAGATAGTATTTCTATAGATGAAGGGTATTTATTTGAAATAATTAATCAAAAATATCATGATTTAGAGCTTGATCATGGTTATCAAGTTAATATTCATTATCCTGATATTCATAAGATGTCTTTGGATATGTCTAATCAAGTCAAAGATAGTGCTTTGAAGTATTTGAATTCTATAGAAAAGCTATTATATGATGATAGTGTGTCTTTAGATGAAATAAATAATTATATTGATATTGATTCTTTTATTAAGTATTATTGGGTTCAGGAGATTTCAGAGAATTATGATGTGAATCGAGGTAGTAATTATTTATATGTTAAAAATAATAAATTATATATTGGACCTGTATGGGATATGGATAATACTTTGAATAGGAGTTATCATTATGCAGATAGTAATGGTCAATACATTTTGAATGATAGTGAATTAAAGTTGAGAACTTATGAAAATTGGTATCAGGCTCTTTTTCAAAAAGAAGGTTTTGATGATTTAATTCGGAATTATTATGTTGAACATGTTGATTTGTTTCGTAATCTAATAGTATTATTAGATGATTATCAGATGTTGATATTACGAAGTGCTAGAATGAATTATATTCGTTGGCCATATGATAGAATGAGAAAAGAACAACAAAGACCTTGGTTGAAAGAGGATATTGATTTTGACTCTTCATGTTCTCTATTACGTCAAAGTATTATGGATCGCATAAATTATTATCAGAATTATTATTTTGAATCCTAGTTTATTCTTGTAAATTAATTTGTCAATTTTTCTGTCTATTATTGTCAATTCTATTGCTATTTTATATTCCTTCGTTTATTCTAATAATAGGGAGTGTGATACGAATGATTTATCCTTCTATTGATAAATTGCTTAATATAGTTGATTCTAAATATGAATTGGTTCATATTGCGGCAAGAAGAAGTAAGCAAATTGCAAAGGATGGATATTTGCAAATGCCTGAATCCGAGTACAAAAGTAAAAAGAATATAGGAAGGGCTCTCGAGGAAGTTTCAGAGGGACTTATCGAGATAAAGAAGAAAGATGAATAGTCTTTCTTCTTTTTCGATGGTTGACAAACAAACAAGTGTACGATATAGTAAACTTATTATTTGTTGAGAAGGTGATTCTTTGAAGATACTAAAATATAAGAAAGAAAGAAATGGTCGATATAAAGTTGAATTAGATGATGGTAGAGTTTTACTATTGTATGAAGAAGCTATTTTGAAATATCAGTTACTAATAAAGAAGAGTATTGATGAAGGACTTATGATTTTAGTTGATCAATATAATCAAGAATGTGATGTATATTATGTTGCTTTAAATCGATTAAATCATAAAGCACAAAGTGTTTATGATTTGAAGGAATTTTTATTAAGAAAAGAATATCCAGAAAAGTTAATTGAAAATGCTGTTGAAAAACTTATTCATCAAGGATACTTGAATGATCAATTGTTTGCTAGAAGTTATATCCATAATCAAATGATTACTTCTTCTAAGGGACCTTATCGATTAGAGAAAGAGTTATTAGAAAAGAAAATTGATTCTTCTATTGTTCAAGAAGAATTAATTGCTTTCTCTGAAGAAGAACAGCTTCAAAAGATTGATAAAATTGTTCATAAGTCTATTAAAACGAATCATTCTAGAGGTGGAATTGTTTTAAAACAAAAAATATTTCAAGATTTAAAAATGTTAGGTTATGATATTACTTTAATTACAAAGGTTTTAAATGATTTTTCTTTTGATAATAATGAAGAAATTGCTAAAAAAGAATATGAAAAATTATATCGTAAGTATAGTAGAAAATATCAAGGAATAGATTTGGCTAATAAGATACGAGAAAAATTATATCAAAAAGGTTTAAAATATGATGATATTTTATAGCATAGGAAAAGGAAAGTGTTACTTTCCTTTTTATTTATGAAGCTTGTGCAGATGATTTTGCATTATTGATTAAATTGTCCATATAGTCGTTATATGCTTTTTTTAGAGAATCATCATTCCACTTTATTTTATTGTTTTCTCTAATTTCTCTTAGTGCTACGTAATATAGTGTATTATCATTTTCTAATTTTTGATCTGTTAATTTTTCTTTAATATCTTTTTTTACTGTTTTTAATTTTGGTTTGTCTTTTTGACCAGTTTTTAAGATAATATGATATCCATATTCTGTTTTTACTGGTTCCTTTGTATAGGCATTTACTTCTAAGTTCTTTACTGCATCACTAAATTCTGTTACCATATCACTTAAATCAAAATATCCTAAATCTCCACCATTTGATGCAGTAGCATCATCTGAAGAGTATTTTTTTGCTAAATCTTCAAATTTTTTTCCTTTTTCTAATTGTTTAATAATTTTTTCTGCTTTTTTCTTAGCATTTTCTTCAGCTGTCTTTTTTTCATCATCAGTAGCATCTTTTTTAGCATCTACTGAAATTAAGATATGGCTTGCTTTTACTTGACCAGTTGTGTTTTCTTCATAATATTTTTTAATTTCATCTTCTTTAATATTTTCATTTACGTAGTCTTTTACTGCTTGTTGTCTTTTATACTCTAGGCTTAGTTTTTCTTCTAATTCTTTTTCTGAATCCACACCAAAATATTGTTTGATAACTGAATTGTATGTGTTTTCATCACTACCATAATATGATTTTATTTGATTTATTTGATTTTCCACATATTTTTTTTCTTCGTCATCTTCTTTATATTTTTTTTCTAATATGCTGCGATCAATCATTTCAATTAAAGTAGATATGTTGTCTTCTTTTATTTTGTTGTAGTATTCTGTTGCGGTGAACTTATCGCCTTTTATTGAAATTGCTACTTTGGAACCATTTTTCACTTCTATTTCTTTGCCACATCCTGTTGTAATAAGTGATAGAACTAATAGTGCACTAATGCCTAAAAGATATTTTTTCTTTTTCATTTTTTTCCCTCCTGTACATATTAAATCATAACAAAAAAATAAAATTGTTGCAATAACAATGATATATATATGAACATATTTTGTTTTTTTCCATAAAATATCATGAAAGCAATTAAAAAGGAGGAATCATTATGAATAATTGTGGAGCAACATCAGTTGGTACGAATACGTCTGGTGCTATTGTCCTTGTTTTATTTATACTATTAATCATCATTTTAGGCGCTTATATTTAAAAAATCTAGTTCAAGAGGGTATACCTCTTTTTCTTTTTGTTTATATTAATAATGGTGATTTCTTTTATGTATTATGTTAATTTATATTTAATTGGATCTTTTATGGGGTTTATTCATGAGACACTTTTAAAAGTTATTTTTTTTCCTTCTTTAAGGAATGGGTTATTGCATGGTCCATGGATTCCTATCTATGGTTTTGGTTTTCTTATGATTGCTTTTAGTTATCGAAAGATTTGTTTTTGGAGAAAAAGTCAGTTATGGAAAGCATTTGTTTTGTTTTTTATATTATTTTTTTCTTTGATGATTTTAGAGGAGTTGGGTGGTATTATGATTGAGTTGATTTTTCATCAAACTTTTTGGAGTTATTCTAAACTTCCTTTTCATATCGGACCATATATTTCTTTAGAAATATGTGTTATATGGGGAATAATGTCTTTCTTTATAGTTTTTTATGTTATTCCTTTTTTGGAACTATTTCTAAAAAAAATACCAATTCTTTTCAGTATTAGTATTCTCTTTCTTCAAATTATTGATTTTTTCTCTGTATTGTTATCCTAATAATTGCTGATAAACATCCTCTAGCTCTAAAAGCTTTGACTTATCGTATTTATACTCTACATTATCATTGGGATATCTTGGGGTTAGATGAATATGAAAATGTCTTATCTCTTGGCCTAATTCATTGTTTTCTGCAATTGTTAGACCTTCACATTTTAGTTTTTCCTTTAATAATGGATATAGTTTATTTCTGATTACTTGAAAACTATGTGTAATTAATTCTTCTTTTATATCCATTATATTTACATAATGTTGTTTTGGTAATATTAATAGATGACCATTTGTAGATGGATTAATATTCATAATCACTTTAATCATGTCATCTTCATATATCGTTCTAGATGGAAGTTCTCCAGCTATTATTTTACAAAAAATACAATCTTTCATTTTATTTTCCTCCTTCATTTAAAAAATGATATGTAATATTGTTTTGTTTCAATAAATTTGAATTATTATCATTCAAGATGTCATTTATTATTTGATTACTTTGTTTGTTATTCATAAAATCTTCTGTTAAGTTTTCAATTTTAATTGATTCCGTTATTTCTTGTTGATTTGTAATGATTATTGTAAAACTTTTAGGAGATATTTTCTTTTCTTGATAGACTCCTATAGTTTTAATGATTTCATTTGTTATTTCTTTGCTATTCCAATCTTTGATTGTTTTTTCTGTTTCTATTTTATAAAACTTCAATTGTGATAAGTTTTCTTCTTTTATAATTCTTTCTTTTACTTTTTCTGTATATTGATCTAAAGATGATAGGATTGTTATTTTAGATGATAGACTTGTTTTATTGGTGATTTCTTTTTCTAACTCTTTTTTTATGTGCTGTAAGAATGTTTTTCCTTGTACATAATCTTCTTGATAAGTATCTTTTATTTTATGATTTTTGTAATATAAATAAAAAAAGTAATTTTTATTTTCTTTTGAGACAATTTTTGCTTGGAATGATGAATTATTATAATTAGGTTTGTTGATTGTTAGAGACTTTTTCATACTTGCATAATTTGTTTCTATGTAGGAATCAAATTTTTTTTGAACTTTTGGTAGAAAAATAACATGTGCTTTTTCTGATATAATTATGATACTAAAGATTATTGCAATAATGAAAAAGAAGATTCCTCGTTCTAATAGCAATTGATTTTGTTTATTCATTTTATCACCATTTTTATTTTATCGTATAATCTATTGAAATGCAATTTTAATTATTTTTTAAAAATAGTTGTTTTGGATATTTTTTTGTGATATATTATTTAATAGATTAAAGTAGAATATGGGTGGTGTTTTATATGTCATTAAAAAATCAAAAGGGAATTGTTAGATATCAGGGTCGCGATGATATTGTTTGTTCTTATGGAATTCGTGATGATGGCAAACAGTTTTATTATTTGGATGTGAATAATGGAGATGCTTTTAAAAATGGTAATCGTGTAGCAACTACTGCATTGGTAGAAGCTGTTGATCCTATGGTAAAAGCTAGTAATATTGGTCTTATTGATTCGGAAGGAAAAGAGATTATTCCATTTACTAATCGTTCTATTCGTGCTGTGAATGATGATATTATTTTAGTTGAGCCTGCTACTCCAGTAACGCAAAGTGTTATTGATGCTATAGAGTTGAAAAGTGATCCGTTATCTGCAACTAAATTGGTGTCTACACCAGCTCTAATTAAAGAAAAGTTGAATGCTAAAGTTGGTTCTGATGGTAGATATTTGTTTAATGATCAGTTTTCTGAAGCTACTGTTTGTGATATCAATGGTAATAACTTGGTAAATGATGAGAGGTATAGTTTTATCGTTAGTAATGGAAAAGAGTTGTTTTTTAGTAAGAATACTGCTGATTCTGAGATTACCAATTATTCAATTTTACCACCTGAAGTACAAAGTGATGTGACACCTACTAATGATGATCAAGTAATTGATGTTAGTGAAGTAGATGTTCCAAAGGATATTGTTGAAGATGCTTTGAATGTTGTTTCTCAAGAGGCTGAAGTAGAAAAGGTTGATGAAGAGAAAACAGAAGAAGTTCAAGTACCTGATACAGAAAAGGTTGGCGCTCCAGAAATGGATTCGAAAGTTGAAGTAGAAGCTCCTGATGAGAATGTTGTTCAAGAAGATTTAGTAAAAGATGAGAGTGCACATTTAGATTCTGATCAGCAAGAAAACGAGTCGGGTGTATCTGTAGAGGAAGATAATGTAAATGCTGAAAATGGATTTGCAATTCCAATGGTTTCTGTTGATATTCCTACTATACCAGAGACTGTATTTCCTTCTGCTATGAATAGTACAGATACTATGCCTGACATTACTGAAGACTATGTTCAGAATACTGCAGTGAAAGAAGCAGAAGAAGTTGCTGTTCCTGATACTGTTTTGGAAGACAATGTTGTCGAAGATGACAATGTAGTGGAAGAACCATCTGTAGAGGAAGAAGATGTTTTAATGAGTTCTGTTGTTCCTGATAAAATAGAGGATGCCACAGATGATTTGATTGAGGAAGAACCTGTTATGGAGAATAATGTTTCGTTTGATAAAGTGGAAGAAGTAGCTAGTCCAATTGATATTGTTGATCAAGATAATAGTGATTTTGATATAGATGATGAGATTGTTTCTGATTCTGATGATGATATTAAAATAGATTCTGTAGATGAAGTTGATGCAGATGATGATTTATTTTCAGAAACAGTAGGGGATGTGGAATATAAGGAACCAGTAGAGTCATCTGATGATAATATTATGTCTGATGTTGCTAAATCAATGACAGCTATGATGAATCGAATTAAAGCTTTGGAGGCAGAATTATCAGAGGAACAAGCAAAGACTGGTAAATTAAGTGCTTCAAGGAGAACTTTAATTGAAAAAAATAAAATGCTTGGAAAGAAAGTAGAAATATTAACTGATAAAAATACAAGTTTAGGAGCTACTATTGCTAAAGCAAATTCTACAAATAATGTTTTAGAAAATCGAGTTCATGAACAAAAGCGAGTTATTGATGCTCAATCTCAGGAATTACAAATGTTACGTCCATTGTTACAGTATAAAGAGAAGGTTGTTGGTATATTAGCTGATGTACAAGCATTATTAGATGATGGAACACCTTCAAAGGTTAGATAAAGTATGGAAAACTAGCAATTGCTAGTTTTTTTCTTTGATTTTATTACTTGTTTAAAAAGGTTTGATTTGATAAAATAAGAATGTCTTTGTTACTGAATGTCCTGCCTATTCATTATTTTTGGAATAGAATATTGTAGTAATATATAAATGTAAGAAAAATTGGAGATGGTAATGTGAATCGTGAAGATTTTCCTATGTTAATGAATGATATCATATATTTTGATAATGGAGCTACAACTTTAAAACCAAAATGTATGATTGATGCAACAAGTGAATATTATGAAAAATATACTGCTAATGCTCATAGAGGAGACTATGATATTAGTTTAAAAGTAGATATGGCTTATGAAGGTGAAAGAGAGTCTGTTGCAAAATTTATTAATG
>CAMYXG010000034.1 GCA_947303225.1 uncultured Caryophanales bacterium
GAATATCCTCCATCAATGTCTCTTGCGACCACTTTTGCTTTTACTAATGTTTTACTCGTGATATCAATATAGTCTTTCAATGGTTTTTCTATTAGAATTTTTTCTTTATTATTTGCATTTAGTGTACCTGAGTTATATACTTCTCGGTAATTTGGATCTTCTCCTGTTTTAACAGATAAAGAGAAACTATATCCATCTAATGGAGTGATATTACTTCCTTTTTTACCACCTTCTATTGATATGAGAAGGTAAGCTGTCGTTACATCTTGAATGTTTCCAGAAGCATCTTTTGTTCCTTTAAATTCAATTTTAATGGTTGGATTTACATCTGGTGTATCATCTTTTACTTCATCATCTCCACAATATAAGTAGGCTGTATAGGAATAATCTGTCTTAGATATTTTATCTACTTTTACATAAGACTTTTCCATACAGTCTTCTCCTGATGAGTTTTTCAAATCTTCTTTTAAAAAGTTGGTTGTTTTTAATTCACTAACGGCTATTTTTCTGGTTTCACCAATGGCTTTTGGCATTTTATTTGTATTAGATTGTAGGTAATTACGAGCAGCCATTTCCATTGTTTTTTCTTGACTTTCTTTTTGAGATGTTCTAGATTTATTAATTACTCTAGTTACCGCAACAATTGCCATAGTAGAAAGAACTCCCAATATGACAATTGTAGTTAGTAATTCTACCATAGTAAATCCTTTATTCTTTATTATATTTAATCTCACACTATCACCTACTATACCATATATTATAATGTATTTTTGTTCTTTTAGGCAATGTTTTAATCTAAAATAATTCTATTTTATTCTTATTGGGTTGACATGAATAACTGTTAAATAGATTTCAGGAATTTCTTTTTCTATTTCTCTTTCTAATTTGTTGGCTATATCATGGCTTTCAAATGTTGTTAGAGATCCATCTACAAAAATTGTAAAAGATATCTGATAACGATATCCTACCGGAGTAGAATTAAAATGATTTACTCTCTTTACTTCTTCATGTTTATTGATTAATTGATATACTTTTTCTTTCGTTTCTTGATTCATTGATTTATCCATTAATACATCATAACTTTTTTTAAATAGTTCTATTGCGGTTATTGCAATCCAAATTGATATTAGAATACCTACAATAATATCAATGATTCGATAACCAAATAAGCCTAGAATAGCTGATATTAATGTTAAACTTGTTATAAAGCAATCATTTCTATGATCTTTACTATTAGCTTCTATTAAAATATTATTGTCTTTTTTATAAAGCTCTTTCGTATATAAATAAAGAATAAATTTTATAGTAATTGTAATTATTGATACAACTAGTAAATATATAGAAAATTGTATTTCCTTTTGATACAGGTATGTTTCAAGTGCATTTTTTATAACAGAAATAGAAGTCAATAGCATTGCAATACTAATTAAAAAAGAATAAATATATTCAGCCTTTCCATGGCCTAAATTATGATCGTCATCTGCTGCTTTTGAACTGATTCTATTTCCTATATAAGTCATAATGGAAGAAAAAACATCTCCAAAACTGTTAAAAGCATCTGCAATCATTGATTGACTATTACTTATTATTCCTATTATTCCTTTTATTACTAATAGAAATAAATTACAGATGATACCTATCATACTAGCTCTATTGGTATTCTTATATCTATTTTCCATTTTATTTCTCCTTATACTTATCTATCTGATCTATTAATTGATTTAGTAAATGATAATTTTGATAAATTGATTTTTGCTCTATTTGATAGGATGATAATTCTTCCCATGATAACTCTGGATGAGATAATTTATACTTTTCTATACTTCTATTGTAGGAAGTATTGGTACAAGTTCTTATGATAATGATATCTCCTCTCAAAAGAGAAATTTCTTTTATATTCTGAAAACAATTACTTTCTATGATTAAGAATTTATTATCTTTTTGAAAACAATCTATTGTATCTTGATATAGTATATCAAACTGAGTATTTTGTGTTGGTATTTTGTGATATTTCTTTTGTAAATATCTGTAAAGTTTTTAAATATTTTCATCTATTCTCTTATTAGTTTCTAATTCATTCAAATCTATTACTATATAGTTTGAATCATTTTGATATTTTTCTGTCGCAGTTGTTTTACCACTACCATTTAATCCGGCTATATTTAATATCGAGTCATCACTTAGATGCTTTATATAAGGATCTTTATCAATATCTTCTTTTATATATAATTCTTCTTTTCGAAAATATTCTTTTAAAAAATCTCCTTTGTAGCATTGGTATTCATATACTTCTATAGGCTCTTCTACTTTTGTATTCATACGTTGAAATCCTAGCTTTTTTATTAATTTCCTACTGCTTTTATCTTGTTTTATCGTGAATGTTAAAATAGAAGATATTTTTACTTCTAAAAACATAAACTTTAATACTTCTAGTATTGCTTCATAGGCATATTCTTTTTCATAATATGGAGTATCAAGAAACCAGAAAATAGTTTGAATAGTTTCTTTTTTATCATAATTTTTTTGAATAGATATTTGTCCAACTACTTCATGAGTATCTTTCAATTCTATTGTCCAGACAAATTCATTAGGAGACTTTTCAGAATATAACTCTTTATATTTCCCATATTTTGTTTTTATAGAATGTAAATATAACCTTTTTGTCTCTATTAATCTACCATTCATTATTTATTCCTAGTTCTTAAAAATTCTACAAATCCTTTTAGTAGTTCTTTTTTTTCAAAGTCCATCCATGGAATGTTTTCTAGTATTTCAAGACCATTATCATATCTTTTGTTCATTTCATCCAATGCTAATTGATTTGCGTTACTTTGTTCTAGAAGTTCTTGTACTTTTTGAATAATTTCTTCTGTTAAAGTTTCTGTTCCATAATACTTTAAAAACTCATCTTTATATGGAGTTTTTAAGATATTAGAATATAAAATCGTTTGTTTGCATTCTCTAATATCAGATCCTAATACTTTTCCTGTTTCATTTGAAAAGATTCCTAAAATATCATCTTGTATTTGAAATGCTATTCCTACTTCTTCACCAAATTTTTCCATTTCTTTTATTTTTTCAGGAGATGTTCCTGCTAAAAGCATTCCACAAATAATAGGACCAATGATTGTATAATATGCTGTTTTATAACGATATATATCAATGATGCTTTGGTCTAGAAGCTCTTGAGATAGTTTTTTTTCTTTACTTTCCATTGGTAGTATTACATCTAATAGTTCTCCTTTTATTGTTTTTAGTACAATATCATTAAAGTAACTTAATACTTTTCCTAAATTTGGATTATCTTGATAAGAGTCTGAAATCATTTTATTAGCTGCAAACAAACCATAATCTCCCATACATAGTGCTACTGAATTACCAATATCCATGGCTATTTCTTTGGACAAAAATTGTTGATATTCTTCATAATTATGAAACTGAATAGTCTTTTTATTTCTTCTTATTTGATCTTTGTCAATAATATCATCATGAACTAATATTGCTGTTTGAAATATTTCATAGGCTAAAGCTAATTCATCACTATACTCAATATTACTCTTTTCTAGGGAATAGCCTAAGTTAACCAAAGTTCCTCTTACTAATTTTCCATCTGAGTTTAATTCTTTTAAATATGTTAAGTTTTTTTTAATCCAAGGATTTGTTTCTATGATAAATTTTTCATTATAGTCTCCTAGCTTTTTATCTAATTTTTCTTTTGTTTGTTTATAAAAGCTAGTAAATTCTTCTATTCTATTCATTGCTTTCTCCTCTCTTTTCTTCTTTTTTTTGATATAACATTTCTATTAATAATAATGCGGCTCCAATTGTAATTCCCATATCTGCTAAATTAAAAATAGGAAACTGGTAAGAAAAAATTTGAATGGATATATAATCGATAACTGCATGATGAACGATTCGATCTATTAGATTTCCATAAACTCCCCCAATTATCATTCCAAAAGAGCTTATAGATAAATTTGTTAATGTTTTTTCTTTTTTTATCATATACTTAATTATACATAAGAAGATAACACTGATAATTATTAATAGGATTGTATTGTCTTTTAAAATAGAAAAAGCTGCTCCTGTATTTTTTACATAAAAAAGAGAAATAAAATTCGGAATTATTTTGATTTGCTCTGATAAATTCATTTTCTTTTGAATTATTATTTTTATTATTTGATCTAATAAAAATAGATATACTGCAATAATGTCCACTTTCTTTTCATTCTTCATTGTTTTCTCCTTGTATTTTTCTAATCCTATCTACTATAATTTGAATTTCATTTAATCTTTTTTCTACTTTTCCTCTAATTTTTAAAATATCTCCCTTTTCTATATTTTGATATTTTTCAAATGTTTTTGGAAATAGAATGAATTCTTTAGATGTTGTTTCATCACTACCTGTCATAAAAGCCATTTTATCTCCTTTTTTCGTATTAATTACTTTTAGTTTTTCTACTAATACTAAGGTATCTATTGTTTTATCAAAATAATCTTCTATTTTGTTTAATAGAATTCCATATGGATTTTCTTTTTTATACATTGTGGTTGGATGATGAGATAGGTAAAAGCCAAATACTTCTTTTTCTTTTTCTAGTAAGAAGCTTTTTGAAAATTCTTTTTTCTCTTCAATTTCTGGTTTCATAACAAGAGATGGATCGATATCTTTTGTTAATTCTGCATAATTAAATAAACTATCTAAGTTTTCGATTAAAGTTGCTCTGTTATAATGAAATTCTTCAAAAACATTTGCATATATTAATGTTTCTAATGTTTTTTTTCCAATTCCAGCAATATATAATCTACTCATACAATCAAATATATCTGTAAATGGACCATCTTCTTTTGCTTGTTTTATTTGTTCTGATACTACTACTCCTATTCCTTTAATATTAGAAATGGGATAGACTATTCTATCTTCTAGAACAATATATTTGGATTCACTATGATTGATGGTTGGTTTTTCTACTTTGATATTGTTTGCTTTTGCTTCCATAATATACTCATTTGTTTTTGCTTCACTTCCGATTACATTTGATAATAAGTTTGCAAAGAAAATCGTTTTATAGTGACATTTTAAATATGCCATTTTATAGGCAATCATGGAATATACAACTGAATGAGATTTGTTAAAACCATATCCCGCAAAATTTAAAATTAGTTCAAATAATTTTTTTGATTGTTCATAGGTATGATTTCTTTCCATACTTTTTTTGATAAATTTTTCTTCTTCTGATTTTAATAAATCTATTTTCTTTTTACTCATTGCTCTTCTTAAAATATCTGCTTCTCCTAATGTATAGCCTGCATAAAGATTTGCTACTTGCATGATTTGCTCTTGATAAATTAAAAAGCCATAAGTATTCTTTGTGATTTCTATTAAAGAATCATCTAAATAAGTAATTTTTTCTTCTCCATGTTTTCTTTTAATATAGGATTCTATATTTAAAGCTGCTCCTGGTCGAAATAAGGCAATTGCTGCAAAGATATCTTCGAATGTATTTGGTTTTAGTTTCCTTAAGAAATTTCTCATACCAGATGATTCAAATTGAAAAATTCCACAGGTATTTGCAGTTTCAAATAATTGTAATGTTTCTTGATCTTCTAATGGTATTTTCGTAAATTCAAGTTCTTCTTGTTTTATTATTTTAATATCATCTAGAATATTAGCAATTAATGTTAAATTTTTTAAAGCTAAAAAGTCCATCTTTAACAAACCTAGTTCTTCTAGATATTCCATAGAATAGCTTGTTAAATACATATTGTCTCCTCTAGTTAAAGGTACTACTTCATCTAAATCGATTCTACTCATAATGATTCCTGCTGCATGAGAGGATGTATGTCTTGGAAATCCTTCTAATTTTACAGCAATTTGAAACATATTTTGAAGAATCGTATCACTCTCGATTCTTACTTTGAAAGCTTGATTTTTGTGATAAATATCTATTAATTTATCTTTTGACATCGATGGAATAAATTTACAAAGAGAGTCTACTTTATAAAGAGGAATATTTAATACTCTTGATACATCTCTAATTACTTGTTTAGCAGCCATTGTACCGAATGTTACAATTCCACTTACTCTTTTTTCTCCATATTTTTTTCTTACATAATCAATCACAATGTCTCTTTTATCATCTGGAAAATCCGTATCTATATCTGGCATTGTTTTTCTTTCTGGATTTAAGAATCTTTCAAATATTAAATCATATTTTATTGGATCAATATCAGTAATTCCTAAGGAATATGCAACTAATGAACCTGCGGCACTTCCTCTTCCAGGTCCCACTAGAATATGATTTTTTTTCGCATATTTAATAAAATCATATACTACTAAAAAATAATTTGGAAATCCCATTTCATTAATAATCTTTAATTCATATAATAATCTTTCTTGATAATTATTAGGAACATTTCCATTCATTCTTTTCTTTAACCCTGCTCTACATAAATTGAATAAATACTCTTTTGGATTATCACATTCATAAATTGGTAATAAATTCTCTGATGGAGGAAATTTTATTATACATTGATTCGCAATCATTTCCGTATTATCAATTCCTCTTAAACTACTAAAATTAGTTATGTTAGTAATATTTAATTCATGATTATTGATATCATAATCTATTTGATCTAGGATAGTTTTTCCATCTCTAATTCGATATAAATATGGTAAGATATCTTTTTCTTCTGATGTTTTATAAAGATTTTCTCGATAAAAAACAACGTTATTGGAAAGTATTATGGCATTTTTTTCTTCTTCTTTTGAGGTATATCCGATATATCTATCAATAAATATTTCTCCTAGTGATTCCCAATGACTTATATATGAAAATGGAAGAATACATATGACATTTTTATTAAACTTTTTAATATCATTAATTTCAATGGTTCTTTCGTTTTGGATTGTGGATAATTTCATTAAACTTTGATAACCAATATAATCTTTTGCATATAAAACAATTGAATAGTCTTCTAAAAATAATTGCAGTCCTATGATAGGCTTTATCTGATTTTTCTCACATTTTTTAATAAACTCCATTGTACCATACATATTGGTATCTGTAAGAGCTATTTGTTTTAAATCATTTTCTTTTGCATAATGAATAATATCATCAACTCTTAAAAGACTAGATAATAGTGTATAATTGCTTTTGTTCATTAATGGAATATACATACGGATACCTCCTTAGGAATATTTTATCATATTATTTTGTTTTTATCTTTTTAATCCTAAAATATCCTTCATTTTTGCTATTTTGTTTGACTTTCTAGGCCTTTTATGGTAAAGTTATTAAGCAGATGTAATATGACCAAAGGAGGGATAATATGGCAGTAAATGTTTCAACAAGAAAAGGTAATGTTAAAAACATTCGATCTCATGCTTTAAACGCTACGAAAAAAAGACAAAATTTAAATTTACAAGTTTATCGATTAGAGGATGGTACTAAAGTTAGAATTTCCGCTAAAGAAAAGAGAACTTTAATGAAAAATGAAAAAGCTGCATAATTAATGCAGTTTTTTTTATGAAAAAAAATGATTAGAATTCTAATCATTATTTACAAGTTAATCCTTTTGAAATCATATCTGTTTGAATATTTATTTTTGATGAATCTTTTGGATAATCTACACTTGTTGAAATATGAGTGTTTTGAGTAGCATTTAATGTTGTCATATCTAATTTACTATAATCTACATTTACTGTAATAATGATACCTGTTGTTCCTTTAGGAGATAGTGTTATTTGATATCCTATTGTTGGATTTAGAAATGCTTGATATACCTTTTTATATGATTCCACTGTTTGAAGACCTTTTTCATTTCCCTTTGATTGCTCTATTGTGAATGATTTGGTAAAGGATACTATTTTATCATTTTCAAATTGATATATGATTTTTAAGATTGTATCAGTACCATCTTCTTTATTTAATTTAATACTCTCACAAGTTAATTCTGTTGATTTTACTTTTTCCTCCTGAGGTTCGATTATTTCTTTCTTTTGAATCATGGAATCCTCTTTTTTAGCAGAAAGTGCTTTTAATGTAAATACAGATGAACCAGCAATAATTGATACAATTCCTATAATAGCTATTAATATAGCTGGCTTTTTACTAGTCTTTTTTTCGTATTTTATGGTTTCTTCTAATTCTTGTAAGTTTAATACTTGAGTCTTTTGTAATTCCTCTGGAGTTAATTGTTGTACTTGACTTTGAACTTGATTATTTTCTTGGTTCATTCTTGCCACCTCTATCCTAATTACATTATAGCAAAAAGAATTTTAATAGCCAAGAAAAAATAAAAAAAAATAACTATTTCTAGTTATTCTTATTTCTTGCATCAAATTTTTTTCTTTCTTCTGTATTTAAAATTCTTTTTCTAATACGGATATTATTTGGTGTTACCTCAATTAATTCATCTGAATTTATATAATCAAGGGCATACTCTAATGTAATTGGTCTTGGTCTTTTTAAAACTACAGTGTGATCGCTTCCGGCTGCTCTAGTATTTGTAAGTTGTTTTCCTTTCACTACATTTACGGCTAAATCATTGTCACGATTACATTCTCCAACAACCATTCCTTCATATACTTCCGTACCTGGTTCTATGAACATAATTCCTCTATCTTCTAAATTACCAATTGAATAAGCTGTAGCATTACCATTTTCCATAGAAACTAATACTCCTAGCTTTCTTTCTCCAATTACAACATTTTCATATGGTAAAAATTCTTTAAAAGAATGATTCAAAATACCATATCCTTTGGTTAACGTCATAAAGTCAGTTGAGAATCCAATTAATCCACGAGATGGGATAGTATATAATAATCGAACTTGGTTTTCAAAATTGGTCATGTTCTCCATTTTTCCACCACGAATTCCTAATTGTTCAATGACAGCTCCAACAGATTCTTCTGGTACTTCTATTTGTAATTCTTCATATGGTTCGTATTTTACTCCATCAATTTCTTTAATAATGACACTTGGTTTTGATACTTCTAATTCGAATCCTTCTCTTCTCATATTTTCAATCAAAATTCCCAAATGAAGTTCTCCACGTCCACTAACTAGGAATGATTCATTTGTTGCTGGTTCTACTCTTAGAGATACGTCTCTTTGAGTTTCTCTGTTTAATCTTTCTTCTATCTTTCTGGCTGTTACTATTTTTCCATCTCTTCCTACCATTGGTGAAGAATTAGTTCCAAAAGTCATTTGAAGTGTTGGTTCATCAATATGTAATACTGGTAAAGGTAAAATATTATCATTATTACAAATCGTTTCTCCTACTGAAATATCAGAAAGTCCTGATACTGCTACTATATCTCCAGCTTCAGCTTCTTCTATTTCAATACGATTATAACCATAATATCCAAATAATTTTTGAATTCTAAATTGTTTTGTTGTTCCGTCTAATCTACAACAAGTAACCATTTCTCCTGTTTTAATTTTACCATTATGTACTCTACCAATACCAATTCTTCCAACAAATTCATTATAGTCTAATAAAGCAGGTTGAAATTGTAATGGAGCATTATTATTTCCTGTTGGTGCTGGTATTACTTCTAATATCTTATCTAATATTTCACTAAATCCTTCTGTTTGAGTTGATAAATCATCGCTTAGTGAACAAGTATTATTTACAGCTGATGCGTATATTACATCAAAATCAAGTTGATCTTCATCAGCACCTAACTCAATAAATAGGTCTAATACTTCATCTACTACTTGCTTACATCTAGCACTTGGTTTATCTACTTTATTTATAATAACAATTGGTTTTACTTTTGCTTCAAAGGCTTTCTTAAGTACAAATCTTGTTTGAGGCATAGCTCCCTCATAAGCATCTACTACTAGTAGAACTCCATCTACCATGTTCATAATACGTTCTACTTCTCCACCAAAATCAGCATGTCCTGGAGTATCTAAGATATTAATTCTTACTCCCTTATAATCTAGAGCAGTTGTTTTAGCTAAGATAGTAATACCACGTTCTTTTTCTAATGAATTAGAATCCATTGAAACATTACTTAAATCTTCATTTTCACGAAACATTCCAGAATGTTTTAAAATTCCATCTACTAAAGTTGTTTTACCATGGTCAACATGAGCTATAATCGCAATATTTCTTTTTTCCATAATCTACACCTCTTTTATACACGCACTCCATTATACCACAAACACAAAAAAAATTGGCTAATGTGAAAAAAAAAACATACCACAAACAAAAAAAAAATTCTAGTTTTTTTTCAACTAGTGTAAGCACATTTATTCCAACATTTAATTAGACAAATCTCTATGTCATTCTTTTAAATATTAAATTCATTTTTCTTGAATGTTTCGTTTTTATTCTTTATCTTTTTATATAGATATCTTATTATTAAAATTACTAATATAATTCTGATTGGTATTTTTAAATAATTCATATAAGTATTTATCATAATCCAATTTTCTCCTAATGTATAGCCAAGATAGGTAAAAGCTAGTGTCCAAGGAATAGACCCTATCGTTGTATATAATAAAAATTTAAAAAAAGATTGATGCATTATACCAATTGGAAGAGATATTAAAGTTCTGACAATGGGAAAATTTCTACCAATTAGAGCTCCTAACATGCCATATTTTTGAAACCAACCATCACTCTTATTAATATCTTCTTCTTTCATAAAAAAGTATTTTCCATACTTTCTTATGAAAGTAGTCCCACCAAAATAGCCCATGAGATAAATAATTATCGCACAAAAAACACTTCCTAGTAATCCTGTTAGAAATGCTCCAAAAAAAGTAAAAATTTCTTTACTAGCAAGAATTCCACCTGTAGCGAGTATCAGTTCACTAGGTATTGCAATTATTACTGCTTCTAAAACCATACCTAAAAACATACCAAAATATCCATAATTACTTATTAATTCTATTACAAAATCTGCCATATAATCACGTATAATCAATCTTAAGGGAATATATCCTTTTGATTGATCCCTT
>CAMYXG010000035.1 GCA_947303225.1 uncultured Caryophanales bacterium
TATTCCTCCTCACGCGGCAGTTGCTCGTTCATTACAGTTATACCTTGTTCTATTTCCAACGCCTCTAACATAACTTTTATACTATTCAAACTTTTTTTCATCATTGCTCTATTAAAAGGTTTTCTTCCACTCGTTATAAAGAAAGTTACGTTATCAATATAATTTTTTATTTCTTTAATCGTCATTATCTAACTCCTTTATTTTTTCTAACATATGAATAATATTGTAAATTAGTGCCATATAATGTTCTTCCTTAAATTCATCTTTAATTCCAGTTCTAATGTGTTGCATTTCTTTTCTAGCGTATTCTTGTATCTCTACTATTGTCATAATTTACCACCCTCTTACATCGTGATAATACTTTTCTAGTTCTCCAAATTCCTTTTCTGATAACCCAAATACTTCAAAATATGCCCATCCATCACAAACATCAATTATTAGTCCATCTTTATTATAAATAGTTTCCATAATATCTCCTACGATATTTCTAGTATTAAAAATACCACAATCATGTTCCTCAAAGTTTTCTTTAATTATCTTTTTTGCTATTTCTAAATTATTTGTTGTTGTCATTCTTTTTCTCCTTTCTCTCACTATAAACATAAATCAAATTCGTCTGCACTCATTGGTTTATAATCTCTTCCATATACACCTGTAATTATTGGTGTTTGTTCATAAACACTATACTTAGTTATATATTTTTGTGCTTCGCCTCTTGTGTTTCCATTAAATTTTGGTATTGGTCTAGTTACTCGTTTTTGTATTTTAATTATTCTTCCTTTTTGTTTTTCTGTTATTTCTTTATCTTGCCAATTCATATGTACCTCCTAATGCGGCTCAAGCTCCTTAAAATCTTTTCCATTCCTTATCTTCATACCCACAATTAACACATGTTCCTTCAAATGTATACATATTATTTAACTCATCACAAACAGGGCAAACAATACCACCTTGTTCACAATTTCCTACAGATTTAAACTTCCATTTATGATTATGAGCAATATTCTTAAAAATAGGTATTATATGCTTACTCATACAATCTTCACATAAATCTAAATCAATCCATCTACTATTAGTTTCTATATTAATATGTTTAATTTTGTTTACGGCAACCTCTTTTTCACATAAATCACAATAATATGTTGTATATTCCTTTTTCATGCAGTACCTCCTTCATCATCATCATCTACCCAAAAATTAAATAAAGTATCTAATGCTTTAATATCTTCTTTTAATTCTTTATTGATTTTATTTGTTGCTACATCTAACGCCCAAATACGTTTCTCCCATATTGCTTTTTCTTCTTTTAATCCTTTTTCTTTTTCTTTATCTCCGTCTCTAATTGCAACTCCAATAAAAGCATCATAATCATCGAGCCCTTCTTCAAAATCTTTTTTAAGCTCTTCTAATATTTTTATTACTTTTTTATTCTCATCAACTCTCTCAAATATTCCATTATCTTTCATGCGGCAAAGCCTCCTTTCCATAAACTTTTTCATAAGCTTTTTCATATCTTTCTCGTGCTTCTTTTATAGTTACTATTCTACCTTCATTAAGAATCATTGCCCAAATATCTTTTTGAAGCGGCAAGATCTCATCATGAAACTCCCAGTATTTTTTCCTTTCTTCAATACTAGGTTCTTCTAATATTTTATCAATTGCGGCTTGTATTAATTCGGGGGTGATATTATTTTCCATCTTTATATCCTTTTATCGTATACTTCCTATCTATTTCTCTCATTTTAATCATTAAATCATCAACATTAACATTCTTTTCTTTATCCTGATTAAGAAGGTCAAAATATAATTCAACCCACATCTTTTCAAAAGGATTATCAACATTATTCAATTCTACAAGAATCTTTTCTAATAAATCTCTTACAAATTCCTTTGAAAGAAGTATATCATAATATTGAAACTTGTCTAATTCATCAATTATATAATTTCTAATTTCTCTTAATTGCATGCGGTACCTCCTAATTCATTATACCTTTCATTGCATTTCTAAATTCTTCATTTTGTTCCATTTCATCAATAGCAAAAAACATTGCATTCATTACATCTTTAGCTCTTTTTGCACCTTTTTCATCATGGGTGTTTACACATTCTGCATATATTTGTCTGTTTATTTCTATTTCATCTTCAAAAATTGCTTTAGCTAATTTAAAATCCATTACTTTTTCTCCTTACTCATCTTATATGCGGCAAGACCTTCTATAAGTGTTACCATAATTATTGCAATTACTACAGGTATTATTTCACTCATTCATTTATCTCACCTTTCAACTTTTCTTTAACCCAATCCTCTTGCATATATTTTTTAATTGTCTCAATAGCATCTAATAATTCATCTACTTCATCACGATTAATAATACTAATTGGCATCTTATTTAATGTTGCCAATGTAGCATCATAAGGATGTGGATAATCAGGTAAATCTTCTACCATTTCTTTAAAAGCACAAAACTCTTGCGTCATTGTACGAAATGGATAGTCGCTTTTAAGATAATAATTTATTTTAAAATTACATAAATCTAAAACATCTTCTTTAGTAGTTTTAGGGTTAGTAATTTTTTCAATAGCTTCTTTTTGTTTATCAAAAGCCTTTTTCATATCTCTTAATCTATTTTCACAAAATCTACATTCTTCATTAAAACTAGTTGTTAAAGCTTTAACTCCTTTATCACATCCGTATAAAGTAACACCAGATGCGGGACTCTCTATCATAAGATGTTTACATGCGGCACAGCCTTGTATACCGTCACCTTTTTCTCTTATCTTATTAACAGAACCATATAATCTATTCAAAATACCTGCAACTTTTTCAGCAGATACATTACCATCAACATATTTCATTCGTTCAAATAATCTTATATAGTCTTTTATTTCATCTAACGCAACCGATTTCCAAGTATTATTTTTTTCTCTCATTTATCTTCTCCTATTCTATCTAAAATACAGTTAATAATATACGCATATCTTTCACATCTTATATACGAATCATCCTCATCAAAAGCATCTTGTAAATTATTATGAATAATATCTCTAATAATTTGAAGTTTTTTTAATGCGGCAATACCTTTATCAAGTGATTGAAGGTCTTCTTCAATCACGCTATTTTCTAAATCTTTTCTTAATCCTTCTAAATATTCAATCGCCATACTATCATTTTCAATCATTTGTTTTTTCCACCTTTCCTAATTTTGTTAATATTTTAGTTTTCAATTCTTCTCTTTCCCCTTCCGTTGCTCTCCAAAAGCATATTACTAAATTCTTTATTATTAAAACAACAGCAATTAAACTTAACACTACAAAAGGAGTTAGAAGAAGGGTTAGTCCAATTAAAATACTTTCTAAAATAGGGTTCATATGCGGCATAAATTACTCCTCTTCTTTATCTTTGAACATTTTTTCAGTTATTTTACATTCTTCAAAAAAACCAGTATCAACTAAATGGTCATACTGTTCATTTATTTTATCTGCTGTAAGACAAGAACATTCTTTATTTTTCTTATTTTTTAATTCTTTTCTAAGTGCGGCTTGAGCTTCTTTAATCGCTTTATATTCAGATAAACTAAAATCTCTACCACTTTTATTATAATGTTCTTCAATAAATCCTTCTAATACATCAAGAGCTTTCTTTTTTCTTTCTATTTCTTGCTCTTCTACATAATTAATAAGAGTATTAATAGATGCAATAAATCTATTAGCATCATATTCTTTATGAGTACTTCTACCCATCATTAAATAAATAGTATTATTTTTTATTGTTTGAACAGCTTCTTCAACTGTCATTTCTTTACTACATAAATCATTCATTATTATTACCTTCCTTTTCTGATAACATCCAAGCTATTAATTTTTCCAATTCATCTACTCTACTTGGATCTTCAACCCCACTTTTAGCATATTCTAATCTTTTTTCAACATAATCAATTAGATTTTGTGAATTGTCTGATGGAGAATATAATTTAATTGTTTTTAATGCGGTTATAGCCATTCTAGTCATCATAGTTCTTTCTGCAAAATATGCAGCAGAATCTATACATTCTTCTATTAAATCTTCATAGCCATCTTCTTTTTCTAAAAAGTATTGATTTTCCCAATAAAATTCAGAACTTGAATAATCTGCGTTCATTTCTTCTAACCATTCAATAGCATCATCTATAGTTACTTCTAAATCATTTAATTCTGGTATTAACATTGTTTTATCTTCCTCTCTTTTTTACTTACTTCTATTTTCATATTACCTGACAATGCGGCAATAGCCATTCCATACATAACCTCTTCTTGCATTGCTTGTTTAGCTAAGTATTTAAAATGGTTTTTATCTTCTGTATCATTATATTTTTTAGCTAACTCATATCTAACTTCATAGATACGACGATCTTCTTCATAATCTTTTCTTAATTCTTCAAAATATTTAATAGCATCTTCTGTTTTTATTTCAATATCTTCATATATTTTATCTAACATGCGGCTAGCCCTCCTTCAAATCTTCTAATCTTCTTAATTGCATTGGCGTTAACCCACCTTCAAGTTCTCTTCTTAAAGCCATAACAGCATAATTTAATGCTTGAAACCAATCACAATAATTTTCTTCTACATTATATTCAAAATCTTCATTACTTGGATTTTTGCGGATCTCTTCTATTCTTTTTCTAGTATTATCCATTTCATTTTCAAACATCTTTATTGCTTCTTGTTTACTTAATTCTCCTATCATTATGACTTTACCTCATTCTTTGCGGTAACAGTCACTCCATCGTCTTGCCAATCTTTACTAGAAATTCTATCTAATCCATTATCATGCACCACTATATCATGACTAGCATAATAATTTCTAGGCACTTTATATTTCTTTACCTCTAATTCTGCTTCCTTAACATAAAGTATACTGTTTGCATTTATACTCATAGCAATATCATACTTCACCCCTATTTCAGGTCTATCTTTATAAAAATGCACAAAACCATCACGAAGCGTAGTATAATAAGCTGCATCGATCTCTATTTTATCACCATTTTGAAATTTTACTAAATATAACATCTAAACCTCCTGTAATCTTTTCCGTGAGCCATAAGCTTAACTTCCATAAACCATATGCGGCACAGGCTCCTAAAAATAAACTTTCTCCTAATAACACTCCTAAACAAAAGCCTAGGATTAATCTATATAATATATTGTTCATATTTACCCCCAAGTATATAAACTATATAATCCTAACATAAAAATAATAGTCATAACAAACTCAAAGGTAAAAACTTTCCAAAAAGTATTTTTGTCGTGATATAATCTACCACCTTGAATTTTCAATGCGGCAGAGCTTGCAATAGCATAATCTATTCCTAAAAACATTATAAATATTATTATTGACATTATTTTACCAAACATGCGGCACTACCTCCTTTTTCTTCCATATTTTCTCTTTCGATTTCTCGAAAAACACCCGTCATTTCGTACAAGTTTTCGTAATTTCTCGAGATTTCAAAATTATATAAAAACCCTTAAATTTTTAACATTTAATCTAAAAGGACAATTTCAGATTTTCTTTGTCTCCAGCCTTCACTACTATAAACTGTCGTTTTAGGTACACCCAAACTTTTGGCTATTTCGGCACCTGTCATATGTTGGTTGTGGGCCATATCCCAGATCTGCTGGTCACTTATTTTCTTTGGTCTTCCTCCAGCGTGTCCTTTATTTTGTGCTGTGGTAAACTTTTTCTGTATTTCTTCAATTTGTGGCACTATAAAATTGTATGCCATTTTTGCTACTGGGTCGCTTGGTGGCTCATCTACACCTAACAATCCATATTTTAACGCACAATAACATACTTTACCTTTCTGTTCTTCAGTTAAATCTTCCATTTTGTTCAACCAGTGCTTCATAAAAATCATACTATTATTTGCCATGCGGATCAGCCTCCTTTATGCGTCTGAAATCTTCGTCGAAGGTTTCATCTTCATTAAAGAACCACATCACCAAGCTTTGATTGCGCGGATTAGGCGACGTCATTGCTACCGTATGACCAAGTTGAATTAACTTCATAGCATAATCCATCTTATACACAGGTTTTAGTTTTGTTTGGTTCATTAGTAATTTGTCTCCTTTGTTTGTACTATTCTATCGAAGAAAACTCGGCATCTTCGATAATAATATCTTTAATTTTTTCGGCTTCTTTTTCAGTCCGCCATTTTTGCATTTGATGCCCTTTCTTCCATATATTAGCACACATACCATTTTCGTCAATACTTAAAATTTTCATACCACAAAATCCGTACTTATTGTACGGACATTGCTCTAACTTACATCTAGTCATTATCTTTTCTTTCCTTTTCTAATTTTAAGAACATCTCATAATTAGATTGAGCCTCTTCAGGCGATTCTATATATTCATCATTTAAAGACTTATCATTAAATAATTCATCTTCGTGAGTCCTTAAATAACCTGTCGTATCTAATAAAATTACCTTTTTCATTTTCAAATCTCCTTTTAATCTCTTACATCAAACCAAATTCTTCCTAATTTTGTTAAGTTTCCTCGTCTATCCCATAGAGCTGATGCTCCATCTTTACCTTTAATATTAGCAGGGAACCAAGCATATCTTTCAACATACTCTCTCTCATCAAGACCTCTTAATACTTCTTTCATAAATTCTTCAACTTTAATACAGTTGTCTTCATTATATGGTAAATCACTTATGCCAAATTCTGTTATCCATACTGGCTTACGATAAAGTTCCCAAGTTTTATCTACAATTTCTCGTAAAAATGATTGAGCGCCTTCCGCACCGCCATATTTACTATAATAACAATGAATTGGAATAAAAGCGAAATCTTCTATATTAATTCTTTTATCAGCTAAAAATTTTCTTATCCATATACCGTCTTCATCATGATAAGGATAAGCAACAGATGGTAACGAGTATTTAACACCAAATTGATAGCAATTTAAATAATTAAATAAGTTAGTTGCTATTTCTACATCAATATCACTGCCACCATCTTCTATTTTTACATCTGGCTCATTAAATAATAAACACTGATGATGTTTCATTGTATCAATTTTTTCAACATCTTTTACGCCCCAAGCCATTGGAATAAATTGCATATTTTCAATATCTTTAGTTGGTTCCATTGTCCAATTGTAATACCAAGACATATTATATGTTTTATTTAATATATTATTCCATCTTCCAAAAATACGATTAAGAAAAGCAAATTTCTTAGTTGCGGCAAGGGGCAATCCACGCTTACTAATATAGCGAAAATCACTTTCAATGCCGATTGGTTCTGCTAAAAGATTGTCATATTGTCTAATTTTTACAACAATATTAACCAAGCCTGGTTTCTTATAACGACACCAAACTTCTTCGCCATTTTGACAAGGCAATTTAGCAACAAATTCGCCATTAATCCAGACCTCATAAAATCCATTTTTTAATTTATCTTTATGTTCATAAGGATAATCCCATTTAACACGGAAACCACCGTTTGTGGAAAGTACCTTATTTTTTTCGGGTTGTAATAGCATTTTTTCAATTCCTTTCCTTATTATATATTTACTATAAATATATTATAACAAAATTTTGTAAATTTTGCAAGAAGTAGCATAGTTGCGGCGATTTGAGAGTCTCCTATTTATTTTTTAATAAAATTTTGTTATAATTATTATAGAAAAATAGATAAGGAGGTTTATTATGTCCAAAATTGCTTGGTTAGAAAAAAATGGTTTTGACCGATATACTGAAGATACATATGTAATTGTCGAGAATGACACTTACTCTATTAAAGAGCAATTAAAGGCAGATGGCTATAAATATGATAAGGTATTAGGTTGGCATACAGCATACCCTAATAAAGAATATACTCATATTGTGGTTAATTTTAATCAAATATGTGAATATTCTGCCTTTGACAATGTAGTTAAATATAAACTTGAGGCTCCAGAATATATAGAAAAACAAAAGAAAAAGTTTTTACCAACAGAGTCAAGGTTTGAATATTTTGGTGAAGAAGGTGAAAAGTATGAAGGAGTTAAAGCAACTTTTCATTCACAAAAAGGTTTTCAAGGTAAATATGGTTGGACTTATATTTATACTTTTTATACTGAAAATGATAAAGAATGTTTAGTATGGTTTACAAGTTCAATGATATATAATGAGCCTGGATCCGCAGTGGAGTTAAGTTTTACAGTAAAAGGGTATGAAGAATATCAAGGAGAAGAAACTACTTTAATTACAAGATGTAAAATAAAATAAGAAAGAGGATTGTTAAAATGACAAAAAAAGATTTTTATACTAAAGAAGTTTTCAAATTATTTGATGAAGTTGGCTATACATTTGGTTGTAATTTTACAATAGATGATGTTAGTGTGCTTAATGGTCTTATTATTGACCACTATCCTGAGTATGAAGTACACACAGGGGCATCAAAATGTGTAATTGTACCAAATGATAAAAGTTATGTAATTAAGATACCTTTTACAGGCGAAGGTGCTGATGAAATTTATGAAAATGATATGGACTTTTATGACTATTGTCAGGAGTTTGGTATCGACTATTCAGAGTGCCCTTATGATAAATGGGTGTTTGAAAATGCAAGTAACTCACAAAATAATTGGGATTATTGTTTAAGAGAAGCAGAATTATATCAAGCGGCAGAGGCTGAAGGATTAGAAAAATATTTTGCTAAAACCGAATATATTGGTGATTATTTTAATCACCCTCTTTATATTCAAGAAAAATGTGTTTGCATTTATGATAGTGATAGCTATGAGAAAAAACGCAAAAGATATAATAAAAAATATAATGAATTTACTCGTCAATATATTATAGATACTTTTTATGAAGAGGCGTTTGATTGGAACGCAACTAGAGATTGGTTTATTTGTTTATTTAATTATCTAAAAGATAAAAAAGGTTTAACAAAAACTTATAAAGAGTTAGAAAAGTTAGCAGATTTTCTTGATGAAGAATATATAGATGATTTACATAGCGGTAATGTAGGTTTAATTGCCAAAAATAATATGCCAGTATTTATAGACTATTCTGGTTTCGATAGTTAATAAGAGGTGCTTTCGCACCTCTTTATTTTTTATAAAAATTTTGATATAATATATATAGAAAATATAACAAAGGAATATTTGCTTTTCATAATCGGTAAGCGAATTTGTGGTGATGCCACATTGACGAGGCTCCAACGAGAGAAAGCCCAACGATGAGCTTTTGCAGTATTCCGACTTTTAATAAATAGGAGGTATGATAGTGGATCCTGTATTTGAAATTATGACAATGGATGATGGTCAAGGCTTTAAATACACAAGAAAAGGTTTAGTTAACGCAATTAAAAAAGATGTGCGTTTGCTTAGAGACCGTGATTTACTTGACAACGGTTCTATGCAGGCGGTGCTTGATAAATATAACATCACAGAACCTGAATTAACAGATAAAGAATGTGAAGAAATCATGAATGTTGTGAAAGGGCTTGAGTAATTTCTATTGGAAAATTTATAAAATTTTTATTATAATGTATATGTAAGATAAAGGAAAGAAATTTCCTAAATAATAAGATTTTTGAAAAATGATAATCATATTGAATTTTTACAAAAATTTTGTTATAATTCTTATAGAAAATAAAAAATAAAATATTAAGAAAGAAAGAGGTAATGTACAATGACAAAGAGAGAATTTTTTGAAACAATCAAAGAAGAACTAAAGGATAACAACGATATCGTAGCATTCTGCGATAAGGAAATCGAGTTGTTAGACCGTAAGAACGAGAAGGCTCGTGAGAGAGCAGCAAAGAAGAGAGCTGAGTCAGATGCTATGACAGATGCTGTTTACGCTGCACTTACACCTGAATTTGCTTTCGTTGATGCTATCGTTGAAGCAACAGACTTCGAGGATGTAACAAGAGGCAAAGTTGTTGCTAGACTTTCAAAATTAGTTAAGGCTGGAAAGGCTACAAAAGAGTCTATCAAGAAAGAAGACGGCAAAGGTAAGGCTATGGCTTACAAACTTGCTGAATAATCTAGGTTTAGATTTTACTTCAGGGGTGGTTTCAGACCACTCCTGATTTTACTATATAAAAAAGGAGTTAGATATGAAGTATTGTATAAACTATTTTGAAAAATTTAATTATCTTAATGAAATTGATGAGATAAATATTTTATTTGAGAAAAGTGAACCTTCATTAGTAGAAAATTTAAAATCATTAATTGGTATGAAAAAAGTAAACCCTAAAGCCACATTTAATATTTTTATTTCTGCACAAAATTGTTCACAATTAACAGAAGATGAAGTTAATACTTTTATTATGGAAGTGGTTAATTATAATCAAGAGAATAAAGAAAGTCAAATAAAAATAGTTTTTGACGGTGATTTATTAGAAGAAGCCTTTGCTACAAATCTCGACATTATTTTTCCTAAACTGCAAGAAAATGATATTCCATTCTTTTATGATACTTTTGCAAAAGACTGGGATATGATTTTAGGTCTT
>CAMYXG010000036.1 GCA_947303225.1 uncultured Caryophanales bacterium
AAAGAAGTAGATATGGGAACATTTGGAACACATACATTAAGAGTTGCAAATACCACAACACCAGCAGAGTGTTCTACAGAAGGATTTAGTCAGACAGCCTGTGGTTTCGTCTTAGAGTTTGCAGATATAATAACAACTCACAATATGAATTCAACTAATACAAATGTAGGAGGATGGCCAGCCAGTTCCATGAGAACGTACGTAAATAGTGATATCTATAATGCACTACCAACTGCCTTAAAGGATGCGATAATTGACACTAGTGTCGTATCAGGACATGGAAGTTTGGATACAACGAATTATACAACAACAGATAAACTATACTTATTATCAACACATGAAGTATGGGAAGATGTAGATGGTAATACAAGTAGTGGACCAGACTATTATGATACAGCTTATAATAGTACGAGACAATTAGATTATTATACCGGACTAAATGTCACAACCTCAAGTTACTCTGGAGCTATTAAGCAAAATAATGGATCAAATGCATGGTGGTGGCTTCGCTCGGCTAATTCCAGTTATACGTACTATTTCAATCGTGTGAACAATAGTGGTTACAATGGCAATTATAATGCTAATACTACTTATGGAGTCTCGCCAGCTTTCCGAATTGCATAAAAATGTAAAGTAATATAAAGTGAATGTATAAAGAATAATTAATTGTAAGTATTTATGATATTCCATTTAATAATCAATAACAATAAATAATATTCTTGATAATCCAATCATTTTCTTGTAGAATATAAATAAGTAAGGAGATGAATTTATGTTACATGATATTTTAATACTACTTGTAGGTCTATTACTAGGAGCAGTAATTGGATTTATAGGTGCAAGATATTTTATGAAAAAATATTTGAAAAAAAATCCTCCTATTAATGAGGATATGTTAAAAGCATTAATGATGCAGATGGGTAGAAAACCGAATCAAAAACAAATTAATCAAATGATGAAAGCAATGGAGAAATATCAATAGGTATTTCTCTTTTATTTTGAATAATTTCTTTCTCCAAAAATAGCAGTCCCAACACGAATATAAGAAGAACCACTTTTACAAGCATAAATATAATCATTAGTCATTCCCATAGATAAAACTTTTAAATCAAGAGAATAAGCTAAATCTTTAAGCTTATTGAAGTATTTTTCATTTTCTTTAGGATTAGTAGTATTAGGAGCTACACACATAAGACCAATACAATTAATATGATTTAGTTTATAAATTTCGATAAGAACTTCTTTTAAAATATTTTTATCAGGTATAAAACCATACTTAGATTCTTCATTCGCAATATTAACTTCTAAAAGAATATTCTGAGTATGAGAACATCTCTTATGAATTTCCCTCGCAAGTTTTATACTATCAACTGAATGAATTAAATAAATTTCTTCTTTTAATAAATCTTTAACTTTATTTGTTTGTAAGTGTCCTATCATATGCCAACGAATGTCTTTTGGAAGTTGTTCTCTCTTTTTAATAAGTTCTTGAACATGATTTTCTCCAAAATCCCTAATTCCCATATGATATGCTTCCATAATCTCTTCACAAGTTCTCGTTTTTGATACACAGATTAATTGACAATCATAATTTTTAATTTCTTCTAAAATATGATGAATATTTTCTTCTATCATAAGTATCACCTTCATAATTATAACACAATAATCATTTTAAAAAGAAGACGTTCTATGATATAATCATACTAGTTTTGGAGGTGATTAGATGAAAGACTTTAAAGATAAATTAGCTTTAGTTCCAACGAAACCAGGTAGTTATCAAATGAAAAATAAAGATGGAGTAGTAATCTATGTTGGTAAAGCAAAGAACTTACAAAGAAGATTAAGAAGCTATTTTACTCGTACATTAACAGGAAAAACAAAGATGTTAGTTGATGATATTGATGACTTTGAATATATTGTTACATCTAGTGAATTAGAAAGTTTAATTCTAGAAATCACTTTAATCAAAAAATATGATCCAAAATATAATATACTATTAAGAGATGATAAATCTTATCCCTATATTGAATTAACAAATGATAAATATCCAACTCTAAAAGTAGTTAGAAATGTAAAAAGAAAAAGAAAGAAAAATCATTTATACGGACCATATCCAAATGTCACAGCAGCCAGAAAAACAGTGAATATGATAAATCGAATCTATCCATTGAGAAAATGTGATAAATTAAAAAAAGAATTATGTCTTTATTATCATATTCATGAATGTTTAGGTTACTGTGTAAAAGAAGTTGATAAAGAAATCATTGATAATATGAAAAAAGAAATCATATCTTTTCTAAAAGGAGACCCAACCATTATTACAGAAAAGATAAAAGTTGAAATGGAAAAAGCATCACTTGCCATGAACTATGAAAAGGCCCAAGAATTAAAATTAATGTTAGAAGATATTGAAACAACACTAAGAAGACAAAAGATTGATTTAAACAAGAATTATAATTTTGATATGATCAATTACTATTATGATAATAACTATCTAAGTATTGAATTATTCTTTATTCGAGATGGATTATTATTTGGAAGACATAATGAAATAATTTCTTCATTAGGGGAGTTTTCAAATGAAATAACAGAATATTTAATAAAGTTCTATGACAAAGGACTTCTTCCTCATGAATTATATGTACCAGTTGAGATGGATAATGAATTACTAAGTGACTATTTCCAGATAAAAGTGATTACCCCACAAAAAGGAAAGTTAAAGTCCCTGTTAGAGTTATGTAAGGAAAATGCAAAAGAGCAAATGGAACTACAGGAAGAAACATTAAAAAAAGATGATGAAGAAAGAATAAAAGCCATCAATGAATTAAAAGATTTATTAAAATTAAATACTTTAAGAAGAATGGAATCTTTTGATAACTCTCATTTATTTGGTACATTTTATGTAGGTGGAATGGTTGTATTTGATGATTTTCTTCCAAATAAAGACTTATATCGAAAATATAAAATATCAACAGAAGTAAAAGATGACTTAAGTGCGATGAAAGAAGTAATATATAGGAGATATTTTAAAACCTTAATGGAAGAAAGTTATTGTCCAGACTTAATTGTCATGGATGGTGGTGCTTTACAAATAAATGCTTGCAAAGAAGTATTGGATTCTATTGGCTTAAAAATACCAATTATTGGTTTAGTGAAAGATAAAAATCATAGAACAAATCATATTATGAATGAAAACTATGATATTTTAGATGTATCAAAAGACTCTAAATTATTCTTATTTTTAACGAGAATTCAAGATGAAGTCCATCGATATGCTATTACGTATCATAGAAATATAAAAGCAAAAGGAGCACTTTCTAGTGTGTTAGATGTTGTTCCAGGAATAGGGGAAGTACGAAAAAAAGAATTAATGAAAAAATTTGGCTCTTTGAAAAAAATGAAAGAAGCATCACTAGAGGAACTTGCCTCTATAGTAAATCATGATGTTGCAATTAAATTAAAAGAATATCTTGAAGAAGTGTAAAGAATGAGTTTGAAATATTCTTTTTCTTTTCATAAAAAGAAGCTTGTGCTAAAATAAAGATAGAAGGTGTAAAAATGAAAAAAATGAATCGAAAAGGATTTAGTTTAGTAGAATTATTAGGAACAATCGTAATATTAGGAATACTTTCCGTAACAGGATTAATAGCATATACAAGGTATAAAGATAAAGCAAGAATTCAAGCATATGATACTTTAGCACAATCAGCAATAAATGCAACAGAAGAATATATAATGGATCATCCAGGAACAACAAGTGTCTCATTTGAAGAATTAATGGAAGAAGACTATTTAGAAAAAAACATAGATCCTGGAACAAAGCAAGGTACTTGTGAAGGAAAAGTCGTATTAAAAGAAACAATAGAAGGTAGTGGAAACTCCCTAGAAGTAAATGAATACGATATTCATCTATGCTGTTCAAACTATAATTATACTTATACGGAAAATGGAAAACAAAAAAGTAAAGATAAATATTGTAAAGCTTATCCATTCTCCCTAGAAGAATTAAAAGAAAAAATCAATAATATTAAAGTATTAAATGTCTATCCATATCATAGTAGTACTAAAATTTATGGTGATCAATTAAAAAATTGGATGGATGAATATGGAAAAGGAATCATTGAAGTAACACCTGTTTATATCCAAGATTTTAATAGTAATCCAGAATCTTATTTGGGAACAAATGGAAATTGGAAATATGATGAAGTAGTATTTGGCTTTGTTGACTGCAATGGAAGTCAAGATCTTTCACCAAGTGCAGCAGCCCTAATGGATGAATACTTATCCGGAGGAGGAGCAGCCATCTTTGGGCATGATACTTTAACAACAGGATGCGGAAATCATAGAAGATTTAACACCTTAGCCAAATATGTGAATATGGATTTAAATCCTATTCATAATCCATATCCAAGAGGAAATAAAATAAAAATTATTCGAGAAGGTGTTTTCACACAATATCCATATGAAATAGGAAATCTTGACACAGAATTAACCATTCCAACAAGCCATGTATATGGTCAATCTGCAAATGGAGATATTTGGTTAACATTTAATAGTGCTGCATTTGAATCAGGACTTCCTGCAGATATGGTTTATTTATCAACTTATGGAAATAATGCATTTATTCAAACAGGACATTCAAATGGAAATGCAACAGCAGATGAACAAAAAATAATAGCAAACATTATCTTTTACATGGTTGCAAAACAATATATTATAGAGGAATAATACATTTAAAAATGTATTTTTTCTTTCTTAATAATGAAAAAAATAATATAATAAAACTAGGAAGTGATAGCATGAGCAAGATTCAAGTAATGGATGAAATACTAGCCAATAAAATAGCAGCAGGTGAAGTAGTTGAAAAAACAATGAATGTTGTCAAAGAACTAGTGGAAAATTCCATTGATGCAGAAGCAACAGAAATAAAAATAGAACTAACGGATTCTGGTGTAAAAGAAATAACAGTTTGGGATAATGGAATAGGAATGGATGAAGAAGATGCTGTATTAGCTTTTGAAAGACACGCTACTTCAAAATTAAAGAATTTAGATGATTTGTTTTATATTGAGTCATTAGGATTTCGAGGAGAAGCTCTTCCCTCCATTGCAAGTGTTTCCAATGTACGCTTGAAAACAAGTAATGGAAAGGTAGGAACATTACTAACATTATCAGGAGGAAAAGACTTAAAAGTAGAAAGAGCAGACTTACAAAAAGGAACTACGATAACAGTTTCAGATTTATTTTATAATACCCCAGTTCGTCTCAAATATTTAAAAAATCTATATATAGAGTTAGCAAATATTGTAGACTATATCAATAAAATGGCACTATCTTATCCCTATATAAAGTTTACGTTAAAAAATAATGATAAGACTCTTTTGCATACAGATGGAAATGGTGATTTATTAAAAGTAATATATGAAATATATGGAGTAGACATTACAAAGAAGATGATACCTATTTCCGCAGAGAATGATGATTATGTAATAAATGGATATATATCATATCCAGAAGTAACCAAAGGAAATCGAAATTCAATGACAACATTAGTAAATGGAAGAGTCATCAAAAATAATGAATTAAATAAATGCATTGTAGATTGCTATCACACGTATATTCATAAAGGAAGATTCCCAATCATTATTTTAAATATAGAAGTAGACCCAATTCTAGTAGATATTAATATTCATCCTACTAAAATGGATATAAAGTTTTCTAAGATGGATACATTAAAAGAACTTATCATAGAAGAAATAACCAATAAATTAGAAAAAATTAATTTAATACCAGAAGTAACAGTACGAGACAGTTACTCTGTAAGTGAAGTATCAAGACAAATCAATACAAAAGAAGAAAAAAAGAAAGAAGAAAAAAAAGACATCATTTATGATGAAATAAAGTTAGATTTTGAAGTACAAGAAGAAAAAGAAAAATATCATAAAGAAGAGAGTAAACATAGTAATCATTCAAAAGAAGAAAAAAAAGAACCAAGAATCAAAAAAATGATTTCACGTGGAGTTGTTCTATTAACATATATAGTAGCAGAAAACGAAGACGGAATGTATTTAATTGATCAACATGCTGCCGCAGAAAGAATCAATTATGAAAAAGTTTTAAAACAAATGAAAGAACAAACAACAATAATAGATTTATTAATTCCAATGAAAATAGAATTACGACCAGATGAATTTATTTTAGCAAAAGAACGGTTCGAAATATTAGAAAAAAATGGCTTCAAAGTAGAAGAGTTTGGAGGAAATACGATTATTATTCGCTCTCATCCAAGTTGGATACCAGAAGAAAAATCAGAAGATATTATGAAAAGATTAATGGATATCATTATTGAAAAGGGAACTTTTGATTATGATCAATTTATCTGGAGAATGGCTGCTACAACAGCATGTAGAATGTCTGTAATGGCTAATACTTATATTTCCAAGGAAGAAGAAGAATGGATTTTAGAAAATATTAGGTATTGTGATAATCCATTTACATGTCCTCATGGAAGACCAACGATAATTACTTATAGTAAATATGAATTAGAAAAACTATTTAAAAGACAACTTGATTAATAAAAAGGAAGGATTAATATGAAGGAAATTATAGTTATTGTGGGACCTACTGGAATTGGAAAAACAAAATGTAGTGTAGAACTGGCAAAAAGAATCCATGCAGAGATAATAAATGGTGATAGTGTTTCTATCTATAAAGATTTAGAAATTGCTAGTGCAAAACCAACAAAAGAAGAACAAGAGAACATTCCCCATCATTTAATTAGTATCAAAGAAGTAGAAGAAGAATATACAGTATATGATTATCAAAAAGATGTAAGAAAACTCATAAAAGAAATCTCAGACAGAGGAAAGAGAATTATCATTGTTGGTGGAACAGGATTATATATTAAGGCAGCACTATATGATTATCAGTTTCAGCAAGGTACAAAGAATCATGACTATAAAGAATTATCGAATGAAGAACTAATCAATAAGATAAAAAGTTTTCAGAAAGATTTAATCATAGATCATAATAATAGAAGACGATTAGTTAGACTATTAAATAAACTAGAAAATAATGAAGTAATAACAAATTGTAAAGATAATTGTTTATATCCTATTAAAGTGATTGGATTAACTACTGATAGAGAGCAATTATATGAAAGAATCAATCAAAGAGTAGACCAAATGTTTCAAAATGGTTTGTTAGAAGAAATAGAATCATTAAAAGAAAAGTATCAATCATCTAGAATACTAAATAGTGGAATAGGGTATAAAGAATTTTATGATTATTTATTTCATAATAAATCTTTAGAAATTGTAAAAGAAGAAATCAAACAGAATTCTAGAAGATATGCAAAAAGGCAGTATACTTTCTTTCGAAATCAATTTCCTACAAAATGGATAGAAGTAGATTATAATAATTTCATCAATACAATCAATCAAGTACAAGAAGAAGTAGAAAAAAAATAGACCGTAAGGTCTATTTTAATTCTGAATAAACATCTAAATCAAATACATGTTGTGTTTTTTCTATTTTTAATAACTGCTCTGTATTAATCAAAAAGTAATTATGCTCTAAATAATCTTTTCCATCATCCGCTACAGGATCATCCCAAGTAAGATCAAGATGATACCAAGATTCTCCCATTTGGACAGCATTCCAAATGTGATCATTACTTGATACTTTGAAACTATTTACATTCATTTTTTGTAAGAATAATTCCATCAAATCAGTATAGCCTCCACATACAGCATATCCTTCAAATAAAGGACCATATGCAATATCGGAATGATAATCATTAATAGCTTTATCACTTCTTAAAGAATCATATTTCGTATGCTCAATAATATAATCATGAATACTACGAATATTATCTTCTAAAGTAGCATCTTCCTTTACTAATTTATAATATAAGGAATCAACTTGTTCATTAATTTGTTTAATTTGATCTTCCGAATAACTATGAATGATACTAATCGTTACTTTACCTAAAGTATCATACTGCGTTTCAATATGAGCAAAACTATTATAAGGATGCACAAAATTATTGATATCGGATAATTGTGTTTGATCATCGGCAAGTTTTTGAATATCATTCAAACAATTTTCATATTCAGTAGGGCAATAAAAAGAAAAAGATTTCTTTCCTGCATTTATAACAGTATAATATATATTTAAAATATCTTGGAAATCATGAGGAGAAAAATCATTTGTATTTTTAACATATTTAAAATTAATATCCCGATAATAAGAATTTGTTTTACCCAATTTAACAGAAATACTTTCAGTTTCAAACCGAGTATTCAATATAGTAATAATATCATCTTTTCGAATCATTAATAATCCAATTAAAATCATCAGTAATCCAAGGAATGCAATAGCAGATATTTTTTTCATAAGTTAGCCTCCTAATCATAAATAACATTTTACTAGAAAAAAAAAAGAAAGTAAATAAAAAACCAATTATTTCTAATCGGTCAATTATTCCATCTCATTTTTAGTTTTTGTTAGTCTTGATTTCAAACGAGCTGCCTTATTTTTATGAATTTTACCACTTGACATAGCTTTATCGATTCTTTGAATTGCTGTATTATAATGATTTGCAGCAACATCATGGTTACCAGCTTTAGCTTCTTTTTCGAACTTTTTAATAGCAGTTCTCATGCTAGAAATTATTAAAGTATTTACTTCTGCTTTTTTAGCATTAGAACGCATACGCTTTTTAGCACTTTTAATATTTGGCATTTTTTCACCTCACTTTTTGTAAACATATTCATTCTATCAAAAAAACAAGAAAAAAGCAAATAAAAACGAGATTTTTGTAAATATTATAAGGGGTGATAAAATGACTATAGATAAAAATATCCGTACAGATTTAATTCTTGAGAAAGATTTGAATTTAGAAAATTCATCAATCATAGAAGAAATGAATCAAATTCAAATTGTTAAAAGTAAGCAAAATAATTATAGATATACTACAATATCTTTTCCAAATATTACAGAAAAGAACAATTATCAAAGAGTATTAAATGTATTTTTAAAAGAGCTAAAGCAATATATAAAAATAAAAAAAGAAGACATTATTTTAGTGATAGGATTAGGAAATGAAAAAAGCACTCCAGATTCATTAGGACCAATAGCAGTAGAACATATTTTGGTAACAAGATATTTCACATTATTTGGTGACTTAGAAGAGGGATATAGTAATGTCTGTTCCTTTATACCTGATGTTATGGGAAATACAGGAATAGAAACTGCTGATATCATCAAAAGCATCATTAGAGAAACAAAAGCAACTAAGGTAATCGTAATCGATGCTTTAAAAACAAATCATATTAATAGATTAGTAAAGACAATCCAAATTACTGATCAAGGAATATCACCTGGAAGTGGTATTCAGAATAATCGCTCAGAAATAAGTAAAGAAACAATGAATGTCGATATAATAGCCATTGGAGTACCAACAGTAGTAGATATTAAAACAATAATAAGTAATTATGTAAAGAAAGATATTAATATACAGGACAATCTAATGGTTACCCCAACCAATATAGATTTTGTAATAGAAAAATTATCATATCTAATTAGTGAAGGATTGAATATTACATTTCATAAAAACTTTATACGACAAAATAATCTCTAACTGAATTGTACAATATCATTGGTGATAAAATGAAAAAAAGAGCAAAAATAAGAAAAAAACGTCATAATAAATATAAGTATTTATGGATAATAATGATGTTTTTTATTGGAGTGAGAATGAGTTATCAAAAATTATCATCCTCCAATATAAAATGGAAAAAGAATAAAATAATCAATTATTTAGTAGAAAATACTTTAAATAAAAATAGTCAAAATATAATAGAAAATCTAGCAAAAAAAACAATTCAAAAGAATAATCCAATAAATACATTATATCAATCTTATAGTAAGTATACTCCTATCCCTATAAATAATAAAAAAAATCATACTTCACCATTGATTTATATTTATAATACACATCAAACGGAAGAATATCATCCAAGTGATTACATAGAATTTAGTATCAATCCTACAGTTGTGATGAATGATTATATATTAGAAGAAGTATTTGAAAAGAAAGGATTAGAAACAATAGTAGAAACATCTTCTATTTCAGAACTATTAAAACAAAATAATTGGAGATATTCAAATAGCTATAAAGCAAGTAGAATCTTAATGGAAAATGCCCAAAAAAACTATCCAACACTAAAATATTTTATAGATATCCATAGAGATAGTATTTCCAAAGAAAAGACAACAATAGAAATTGGTGAAAAGAGTTATGCTTCCATTCTTTTTATAGTAGGACTAGAAAATCAAAATTATTCAGAGAATCTATCATTCACAGAACAAATTCATCAAAAAATAAATGAAAAGTATCCAAATCTAAGCAAAGGAATATATAAAAAAGGAGGATTAGGAGTCACTG
>CAMYXG010000037.1 GCA_947303225.1 uncultured Caryophanales bacterium
TAAATTACAAAGTAAGAAGTATCGTGATCTTACTAATACTTTTGTTGTGGAAACTACTCATTTAGTAGAAGAAGCAGAAAAAGCAGGTATTGTGAAAGAGTTGTTTTTAGTAGAAGATGAATTTGTAGATAGAAATGATACTTATTTTGTAACGAAAGATTTAATGAAAAAGATGTCTTCTTTAGAATCTCCTAGTAATGTTTTAGCGGTATGTGAAAAGACTATTTCAAATGAAATCAAAGGAGAAAAAATACTATTATTAGATAATATTCAAGATCCAGGCAATTTAGGTACCATTATTAGAAGTAGTGTTGCCTTTGATGTTGATACTATTGTTTTATCTCCAGATACAGTTGATTTATATAATCCTAAAGTTATTAGAGCTAGTGAAGGGATGTTTTGTCATATTAATATTGTAATTATGGATATCAAAAAAGCTATTCATATCCTTAAAGAGAGAGGTATTATTATCTATGGTACTAATGTTGATAATGGAGAAGATGTTAGAAATATTCATCATAAAAATAGTTATGCTTTAATTATGGGTAATGAAGGAAATGGCTTAAAAAAAGAAATACAAGTATTATGTAATAAGAACTTATATATTCCAATGAAGGATACATGTGAAAGTTTAAATGTAGGGGTTGCTTGTAGTATTTTATTATATGAATTTAGGAGATAATATGGAGAAAGTATATATTGGTAAAATTGTTTCTACTCATGGTATTAAAGGAGAAATTAGAATACTTAGTGATTTTCCTTTCAAAGATAAAGTGTTTGTAGTGGGAAAACGAATTATAATTGATGATGTTTTTTATACGATACGTAGTTATCGTGTTCATAAAAAATATGATATGATAGTGTTAGATGGATTTGATAATATTAATGAAGTATTATTCTTAATGAAAAAACCAGTTTATGTGTTAAAAGAAGATTTGGAATTGGCTAAGGATGAAATATTAGATGAAGATCTTCTCCATTTTAAAGTTTTTACCGAAGATGGTATGGAAGGAAAAATAGAAGAAATATTTTATGCTAGTCCTCAAAATAAGATATTAAGAGTATTATTTGATCATGAAGTATTGATTCCAATGAATTCTCCTATGATTAAAGATATTGATAAAAATAAAAAAATGATAACAATTCAATTCATAGATGGAATGTAGGTGAGTGTATGAAAATTGATATTTTAACATTGTTTCCTAATATGTTTGATGGTGTTTTTGAAGAATCTATTCTTAAACGAGCAATTGATGATAAAAAAGTAGAAATTCGATTCATAAATTTTAGGGATTATTCTCTAGATGCTCATGGAAAAGTAGATGATACTCCTTATGGAGGAGGAGCTGGAATGGTCTTAATGTGTCAACCTATTTTTGATTGTATAAAGAATATTCGTACGGACCATTCTAAAGTGATTTTATTAACTCCTAGTGGTGTTCCATATAAGCAAGAAATGGCTTATGATTTAGCAAATGAAGAACATTTAATTTTAATTTGTGGTCATTATGAAGGATTTGATGAGAGAATTCGTAGTATTTGTGATTTTGAAATAAGTATTGGAGATTATGTTTTAACAGGTGGAGAGATACCAGCTATGGTATTGGTTGATTCTATTACAAGATTGTTGCCAGGTGTTATTACAGATGAGTCTCATATTAATGATTCTTTTCATAATCATTTGTTGGATTATCCAACTTATACAAAGCCTAGAGTGTATGAAGGAATGTCTGTACCAGAGGTATTATTATCAGGTAATCATGAAGAGATTCGAAAGTATCGAACTCTTGAAAGTATTCGAATTACAAAAGAAAAAAGACCAGATTTGTTGGAAAAGTAGGTGGAATTTGTGTATTCTGTTAATAATCGATCATTTAAAAATAAAGGTAAACTATTGGATAAAACTGTTATTATGGATATTGATGGTTTTTTAATGGCATCGCGAAAGAAAGTTTTTCAAATTGAAGGCAGTTCGATTCGTGAAATAAAAGTGGTTAATAAAAAATTAGCAAATCCTTTGGTTGCGAAGAAGGTATTTAAAAAGTATCGTCGGTTGATTTCTTTACTGACAGATTTATTGGTAGATGATGATGATAGTGGGGAGAGTTGTCGAGAGGCTTTAAATCAAATCGAGAAGTTTCGATTGGAAATAAAAAATAAGTATCGTGTTTATCTTCAAAAAAAAGAATTAGAAAAAATGTCTAAACAATTGGTTACGTTGCAAAAAGAAGCAAAGCGAAAAATGATAGAAATAGAGAATAGTTATTTGGAGTATATGAATTCAAATAAAAAAGGAAAATAAAAATTTTATTTTTTTATTTAAAAATGCTTTTTTTTTATTAGAGAACTATGGTATACTATACTTATATTAGGATAGGGAGGATTCAGTATGCAGAAGTTGAGAGGTTTGAAAGCCCTTTCGATTGTTTCTCTTTTTATATCTCTTTTAGGTTTAATTGTATCATATTATGTTATTGTTCATAATTTTACTAAGGTAGATGCTGCTGTTTGGAATGTTAAATTTGAAAATTTAGAAACAAAGAAGCATGGAAAAGCAACTTGTGAATTACCTACTATTTCAGATACTTCTATTAGTGATTCTAAGATTTCTTTTAGTCATTCTGGAGATAGTGTTACATTTACTTTTGATGTTAAGAATCAGGGAACTATTGATGCAATACTTGGAACTGTCTTTCAAGGAAGTTTGAAATGTGTTGGAACAGGAAATAATGCATTGAAAGATGCTAATGATGTGTGTGACAATATTCATTATGAATTAAAATATAAAAATGGAAAAAAAGTTTCTAATAATGATTTATTAAATAGAGGAAGTAGTAGAAGTGTTATCCTTGTTGTTACTTCTAAAGCTTCTCCTAGCAGTACTGTTACTGTTAGTGGATTAAATATGGCCATGATTTATCATCAAAATTCATAATAAATCATTATAAGCATAAGATTTAGTGGGTTGGTTAACTGAAAAGGTATTTTGGATGGTGATGGATACTATGAGTAATCAGAATAAAAAGGAAAGTAGATTTCATATTGTTACAGAGGATGAATTTGAATTATTTCAATCAGGAGAAGAAACTGTTTCTAATGAAGAGAAGCATTTAGAACAGGATTCTTTGGAAAAAGATGATTTTTCTGAGTCTGAAAATGATTCTGATTTTGTTTCGAAAGAAGATTTTGATAATGATGATATACTTCCAAATTCTACTACAGAAGAAGAATTTGTTGAAGATGATCCTGATGAGGTATATTCTTCTAATAGTCATAAATCTGTTTCTTCTTTGAAAAAACCATATTTTAGTTTTGAAGTAAGAGTCTTTTTTATGATTTTAGGAATTCTTTTAATGATTATTACTTCTTGTTATATGATTTATAAAGCTCTTAAATATGGTGGAAGTGAGACTGTTACATATAACGAAGTTAGTAAATCAAACTATAAAGTATGTTTAAAGAAAAATGATGTATATCAGCAATCATGTTTGGAAGAAGGTATGCAGTATGTTTCTTCTTTAGTAAATAATGTTTCTACTGCATTTCAATATGATGTTAATTTTTCTTCTGATATTCATTATGATTTATCTTATCATATAGATGCATTGATGCGTATTTATGATCAGAATGATACTTCTAAGGTCTTATATAAGAAAGAAGATCTTCTGTTAGAAAAGACTTCTCTTGCAGGGGATACCGATAAAATTCATATAGATACAAGTGCAAATATTGATTTTACAGAGTATAGTAAGATTGTTGAGGATTATAAAAATCGTTATTCTATAAAATCTACTGCGACTTTGGATATTATTTTATATTTGGATGAACCTACTGAAGTTCGTAAGATATCATCTATATCTATTCCTCTTGGAGAAAGTACATTCTCTATTGGAAAGTATAATTTAAATAATACGAATCAATCAGTAAAAATATCTGTGAATCAGTGGAATGAATATACTGCTTTTTATGGTATTGTTGCGACTGTTTTATTATTATTATCTATGATTCTGATTTTTAAAACAGCTAGATTAGTATTAAAGGTAACGAATAATCGTAATCAATATCAGTCAAAATTATCGCAAATCTTGAGAGAATATGATAGAATTATTGTAGTAGCTCGAGATGGCTATGAATCCAATATTCCTAAAAAGATTATTAAAGTTGCTAATTTTGATGATTTATTAGATGCTAGAGATGCCTTAGAGAAGCCAATTATTTATTCTAAGGTAAATTCTATAAAAAGTGAATTTATTGTAGAAGATGATGAAAAACTTTATAAGTATGTAATTAAGGAATCTGATTTTTAATTGAGGTGGTAATTTATGAGTAATAAGAATTCTCGAAATATTTCATTTTTGATTATTCTATTAGTACTTTTAGGAACTACATTTGTGTATGTTACTATCTCTCAAGTTTCTAATGTTCCTATTTATGCAGAGTTATTTCATAAGGAAAGAGGATAATGACTTCTTCTTTTTTTTTATAAAATTGTTTAATTAATAAGGAGTTTTTTGTTTGATAATCACAATTATTTCATTTATTTGTTGCAAAAATATGAAAATGTGATATAATTTAATTCGTTAGTGAAGTGATCCGCTTATCTTATGATTATGATCATTTTGAAATATTTATAGAGAGGAGCTTAGATATGAATATTATTGATAAGATTAATGAAAAACAAATTAATCCTAATATTCCAGAATTCCGTGTAGGTGATACGGTTCGTGTTGATGTTAAAATCATTGAAGGTAAGAGAGAACGTATCCAAGCTTTTGAGGGTGTTGTAGTAGCTCGTCGTGGTGGAAGTGTTAGTGAAACTTTCACAGTACGTAAAACGTCTAGTGGTGTTGGAGTTGAGAGAACATTCCCAATTCATTCACCAAAAGTTGCTAATATTACTGTAGTACGTAGGGGTAAAGTTAGACGTGTAAAACTTACATTCCTTAGAGGTATGGTTGGCGGATATCGTATTAAAGAAAGAGGAAGAAAATAAGGCCAATGCCTTATTTTTTTGTAGGTGGCTTATGAAAGATACAAGTGAAAGTCGTGGAAAACGTTTTATTAAAGAATATTTACCATATGTTGTTATATTAGTATTTGTATTACTGATAAAAAAGTATGTAGTATCTCCTATAAAAGTTAATGGAGAGAGTATGATGACAACTCTTCATGATGGGGATGTTATGATATTAAATATTATTGGATATCGTTTTGATGATATTAAAAGATTTGATATTGTAGTTGTTCGAGAAAAACATGAGTATTTAATTAAGAGGGTTATTGGACTTCCAGGAGATTCTGTAGAATATAAAGATAATATACTATATGTTAATGGAAAAAAAGTGAAGGATCCTTATGGTAGTGATGTTACAGATGATTTTTCTGTAACAGTTGAAAAAGGACACTATTATGTATTAGGAGATAATCGTACAAATTCTATGGATAGTAGATATTTTGGTTCTTTTTCTAAAAAAGATATTCTTGGAAAAACCAATTTAATTCTTTTTCCATTTTCAAGATTTGGTACTAAAAAATAAAAGTAAATCATTGTTTTGATTTACTTTTTTAATATGTTTTTATAATCTTCAAACATGGAATCAGATAACTTGTTTTCTATTTTTAGATTTTTATTGTTATAGGCTTGGATGATTTTCTTTCTTAGCTTTTCTTTGTTTTCTGGTTCAAAATATTCAAAGGGGATAATTACGGCTTGTTTGTCATCAATACGCATTTCTTCGTAGCATTCTAATGGAGTTACAATGATTTTTGTATTAAGTGTTAATGCTTCTAAAACAGAATAACTATAAGCTTCACTGTCACTTAATTGAACATAATAATCTGCATCTTGAATGTATGGAAGAGGATTTCCTACACATGGTCTATAAATAATACCTCCATAGACATCTTTTTCATAAGAATTGTAGTCAGTAAAGATGCTCCAAGTATAGGGAATATTTTCTTCTTCTAATATGCTTGCTATCATATGGATTCTATTTTCTTTTTTTATATTATCATTTCTTTGAGCAGATATTAGTTTTAAATGAGGTTTTTGTTCTTCTGGAAGTATCTTGATTGGATTGTAAAGATAATCAATGTTTTCTACTGGATAGTATCCTTTTGCTTTCTGTGCGCTTATTTTTGATACGGCAATATATTTGGAGTAATTATTATATGAATACTTTCTAGTATGTTCATAATCACTCATGTTTCCATGGATAAATAAGTAATTATTCTCTAAGTATAGAATATTTTTTGGATAATAATAAGTTGAGTATGTTACTAATAATTTATCACAGATGTAATTTATATTTTCTTCTTTTTTTAGTACTTCAACATACTTTTCAAATTCTAGTTTTGTTGGATCATATATTTCATCATATAATACTGTTATTTTGTAATCATTAGAAAAACATTTACCGATATTTTTAATCCATGTTACATAGCCATTAAAAACACCATTGCAAAAACTTCCTACATAGATAATGTTTGTTCTTTTGATTTCTTTTTTTTCATCTACATAAAGAAAATTATTTAATATAGGTTCTGTATCTAGTTTATGACAAATTAATGGTTCTTTTATGTATGTTGCTTTTTGGAATAATAGATCTATCGTTTCTTTCGATGGTTTTTCTGTTTTTATTTGTTCTAATAATTTTTCTTTTTTCCACATATAGGACCATATATAGTCTCCAATGTATGGTTTTTTGATAATTTCAGGTTCTTCTAATTCTTCTTTAGATACTTTTTTATTATTGTATATTAGGTTATAATTGATAAAACATGAATCAAAATCTTCTTTAGATTTTTCTAGTATTTTGTCAAAGTATTCTTTTGATAGGTCTTTTTTATTTTTTATAAAAGTTATATAGTTTCCACTTGAATTTTGTAAGTCATCTATAAAAGTTTTTTCATTATATGGGATAAATTCTATTGAATCATTTTGAATATTGTATTCTTTTAATAATAAAATTGTTATATTTTTCATTTTTTTCTCCTTATATTTTTATTATAACTTAATTATTTCATAATTGGTATCTATTTATTAGTAGATATTCTCTTTTTTTTTTTGTATAATAGGTATAGAAAGTAGAAGTGATGATATGAATAATCGTGTTCTTTTTATGATTATTAATGGAGAAGTAAAGTATTTACAAAATAGTGATATGGATCATAGAGAATGGTATACGTCTATGGGATTGGATCCTAGTTTGTTTGAATCTATTGTTAGAGGATATGTACTTGAACATAAGATTGTATTTTTTAAAGGACTTGATTTTAATTATGATAGTCCGAGTATTCGTGAAGTATGCCAAGATCAAACTTTAGAAGTTTATTGTGGAATTGTTGTAAATTCTTATGGTGAAAAATGGGAACCTGTTTTACGAATTCTAGATAGTGAAATTACTGGATTCTCTATAAATTCTTTAGAAAAACAACAGAAACCGAAAAAGATAAAGGAACCGAAAGAGACTGGGCCAGTATTAGAATTTAAAAATGATTTTAATGATGCGTCTTTTCGAAAAAGGGCGATAATTATTACTGGGATTGTTTTATTCTTAACAATTCTTATTAAAGTAGTATTATTTTCTCAAGGTAAAATCTTACAATTACAGAATATGACAGATGTTTTTTTAGCTATTTTACAGGTTTTTTGCTTAGGATTTACGATTTATGGTTATTTGAAAAAACTATCTTATACAAAATATTTAGGATTGGTTTCTAGTGTTTTATTAATACTAACTTTAAATATATGGGATGTTATTTTAGGGATTTTATATTTTTTATTTAGTATTGATCAAGGATATTTTCTTTCTTTTTTCTCTGTTTGTAAAAAGTTTTTTTCTAAGAAGAAAAGTTCTTGATATTTATATTCATTTTTATTTATAATAATGTAAGGATAGGTGATTATAGTGTATAAAGTATTATATAATAAAAAAATAAGTTCTAATTCATATGAAATGGCTGTAGAAGCCCCTATGGTAATTGAAAAAGCAATGCCTGGGCAATTTGTTATTGTGATGGCTCATGAGGATAGTGAGAGAATTCCTTTAACTATCTATGATTATGATAGAGAAAAAGGGGTTTTATATTTAATTTATCAACTTGTTGGTGCTTCTACAGAAGAACTTACTTATGTAAAAGATGAGATTTTTAGTGTAGCAGGTCCTTTGGGAAAACCAAATGAGATTTGTGCTAATCTAGAAGAATATCGTGATAAGAGTATTGTATATGTTGCGGGTGGAGTAGGAATTGCTCCTGTATATCCTCAAGTGAAGTATTTAAAAGAACATGGTTTTGATGTTGATGTGATTTATGGAGCTAGAAGTGCTGATTTATTATTAATACGTGAAAAGATTGAGAAAGTTGTTAAAAAGATTCGTTATGCTACAGATGATGGGTCTTTTGGTACGAAAGGATTTGTTACTGATATTCTTGAAAAATATATTGGTGATTATGATATTTGTGTTACAATTGGGCCTGTTATTATGATGAAGAATGTTTCTGAATTAACTAGAAAATATCATCTTAAAACGATTGTAAGTATGAATCCTTTAATGGTAGATGGTAGTGGAATGTGTGGTGCTTGTCGCTGTGAAGTAGATGGAAAACCACGTTTTGCTTGTATTCATGGTCCGGAGTTTGATGGACATCAGGTTAATTTTGATTTGGCTCTTAAACGAATGAATGTTTATCGTGAGGAAGAAAAAATAAAATGGGAAGAAATGAAAGAACGTCTTTCTAAGAAAGAGAAATAGGAGGAATATCATGAATGATCAAAAAGTAAAAGGACGATTACAAGAGGCAAGTGAGAGAATTCAAAATTTTGAGGAAGTAGAATTTGGTTATAATGATCAAGAGGCATTGGAGGAAGCATCTAGATGTTTACAGTGTGTGAATCCTAGATGTATGAAAGGATGTCCTGTTAGTATAGCAATTCCTCAGTTTATTAAGGCGATAAAAGAGAAAAAATTAGAAGAAGCTTATCAAATCATTTCTGAGTCTTCTTCTTTACCAGCAGTATGTGGAAGAGTTTGTCCACAAGAAAAACAGTGTGAATCCATGTGTATTAAAGGACTTAAGGGTGATGCTATTTCGATTGGTTCTTTGGAACGATATGTTGCTGATCAAGCTATCTTAAATGGATTTAATTCTGTAAAACCTGCTTCAAAAAATGGAAAAAAAGTTGCGATTGTTGGTAGTGGGCCTGCTGGGCTTACTTGTGCTGGTGATTTAGCGAAAGCGGGATATGATGTTACGATTTTTGAAGTGTTACATAAAGCTGGTGGAGTACTTACTTATGGCATTCCAGAATTTCGTCTTCCTAAATCTATTGTTCAAAAAGAAGTGGAAAGCTTAGAAAAGTTAGGTGTTATTATAAAGACAGATGTTCCAGTAGGTAATGCAATTACTATTCCAGATTTACAAAAAGAGTATGATGCTGTTTTTCTAGGAACTGGAGCAGGCTTACCTAAATTTATGGGAATTCCTGGTGAAGATGCTAATCAAGTATTTTCTGCTAATGAAATTTTAACTCGTATTAATTTAATGGGTGGATATAAAGAGGATTCTAAAACTCCAGTTAAAAAAGTTAAAACGGCTTATGTCATTGGTGGTGGAAATGTTGCGATGGATGCTGTTCGTTCTTTGAAGCGTTTAGGAGTGGATGCTCATATTATGTATCGTAGAAGCTTAGAAGAATTGCCTGCTCGAAAGATGGAAGTAGAGCATGCACAGGATGAGGGAATTGTATTTGACCTTTTAACAAATCCAACTGAAATATTAACAGATGATGATAATAATGTTGTTGGTATGAATGTTGTGAATATGGTTCTCGGCGAAGCAGGAGAAGATGGACGTCGCAGTGTTAGTGAAGATGAAAACTCTCTTCATCGAGTTGATTGTGATATGGTTGTTATGGCTCTTGGAACAAGTCCTAACCATGAGGCATTAAAAACTAGTGATATTGAATTAAGTGATAGAGGATTAATTGTTGTTGATGGTTCTAAAACTTCACTTGATTCTGTATATGCTGGAGGAGATGCTGTTACTGGAGCCGCTACTGTTATTCTTGCTATGGAGGCAGGTAAAAAGGCGGCAAAAGAAATAATGGAGTCTTTAGTTTAAAAGAATGATTTTTCATTCTTTTTTTTGTCAACTGATTGTTAATATAAAACTTTTATTCTTGTACTTTTTATTTAACTATGAAATAATAAAATTAATAATAGAGGTGAGTGTATGAAAAAGATTTTGTTTTTTTTATTTTGCTTCTTTTTCATTGGATTTGTTGTTCAGGCAAAAGAATATGATTTTTACTTTTATCCAAATGGTGGAAAAGTAACGACAAATAATTATGAACTGAGTGATTATGGATATTTAAGTTATAATGGTAATTTTTATGCTAGCTACAATGAGAAAT
>CAMYXG010000038.1 GCA_947303225.1 uncultured Caryophanales bacterium
TCAACGATTAAACATAATAAACAGAGAGTTCTAACAAATTGCAAAAGTATATTTTTACTAACATATTTTGAATAAATATGTTATGCTATTAATAGTAAGGTGATAAGAATGAATCAAACATATACATATAAATGTCCTAACTGTGGCGCTAAAGTAGTATACAGCAATCAAGCTAAACATTGGAAATGCGAATATTGCAATAATACTTATACTAGTCTATATACAAATGAAAATGAAGAACTTCAACCTATAGAAGAATATACAACTTTTAACTATTACTATTGTAAGAATTGTAAAAATGGATATTATACAAGGGAAAAAGATACAAAGTGCTTTAGATGTCAAAGTAAAATAACTGGACAAAAAGAAAAAATAACAGGTACCATTTCAAGATCATATGGTTCAGTTGAAGCAGCTTCAATACTAAATGATCAATTCAATAGATTTAGAAAATATTTACCAAAAAATTATTTCGAACCTTATACTATTGTAAATACTTATCTAAAGAGTGATTTATACTCTGGATTTATTCTTATCACGAATGGTAAAAATGTTATTAAATATTTTTTTGTTAATTTACTAATACCTCATTTAGATACAGATAATCATAAAATTATATATGATTTTGCCAACAAAGGATTTAGTAGTATTGATAATTACGAAATAGATCCTAAATACAATTACCCTGTTGATGTTACAAGTCATGATATGGAAGTGAATAATGATAAAATAATGGACAAGATATTAGAGGCTTGTAAATATTCTTTTATAGAACAATTTGGTAATAATAATATCGAAGTTCATAATAAATTAGAATGTAAAACTTGCAGTAATACTTCTTCAGAAAAGGTATTCTACTGAAAACGTTCTACGCTAATTTCATTTATAAAGGGAAAGAATATAAAAGCTATGTTATAGGAGACTATAACAATAATTGCGTTAAGAAAGAGGATGTATCTTTGAATTTACCACTTTCAGATAAATATGATCAAATAAGTGCTAAAGAAACTTTAATCCGTACTAAAAAGAAAGGATTAATTTATCAAACACTTGGTGTATATGGATTAATAGGAGCTATACCATTAAACATATTCCTATTCATTTTATTTGATATCATTGAAGCTTCTACAGAATCCCCTATGCTAGCAACAACACTTACTACTTTCTCATTCTATATTACAATAGGAATAATCATATTATGTGGTTTTTCCATTATATATGGAAATTCAAATAATATTAAAGCTGAATATTTAGAACATACAATAAACGCTAGTGAGAAAGATTTATATTATAATCTAGTTAATAACTCAAATTATGTTAAGAAGGTGATTAAGTAATGAAATCATATAATTGTGATAACTGTGGTGCAAAAATTCTTATCAACGATGAGACGTCATTCTCTAGATGTATCTATTGTGGAAGTACAATGACATTAATAAAAAATGAGTACAAGAATTTAAATATTAAAAAAATAATTATGTTTAACAATACTGAAGAAGATGCAATTAATTTCTTAACTAATAATTTAGGATACGCTTCTAAAGATAGCATAGTCAATGTTCAAAAACTATATATACCTGTTAGATTTTGTAGTTATGACTTTAATTACCTATGTTCTTATCAATCCGAAGAAGGTAGTGCAGATAATCCTCAATTGATCGATAAAACAGGCCTCATAGATGGTATGGTCCAAAATGAAGCTATTTTGGAAACAAATATAACAAATAATATATTAGGATTCCATGATTTAAGAGATAATGTTAGATATGATTTTGACCCTATTAAACTAGGCAATGTATCATGTGAATTCAGCAATAATTATAATGAAGAAAAAACAATTAAATTAATTGAAAAAAGAATAATTAATTTTGGTAAAAGCATATTTAATAAAACAAATAAAAACGTTACCAAGATATATAATATTAACCATTACTTAACTAATACTAAAATAGATGATTATACTACACTTGTACCAGTATTCTTTATTAAAAGTAATAACGAAAAAAGCTATATAGTGTCTGGTGTAATAAACAAAAATGTAGAAGATAAAAAACCTCTACATAATTCTTTATTATTAACTGGAATAATAATGACATTTTTCGGCTCAATCTTTTTTCCAACAATGTTTATTGGTATTATTATACTTATTGTTTCAAGTATTACTCAAAAAAACAACAACGATAGTAAAGCGCAAAGCGGATACCAATTATCCGATAATATTAGATATAGTTTATATATAGAAAATACTACAAATAAATCATTTGAATTTCATAACTTTAATAAAAATGAAAGTTGAAATCTAATTATAATGCAAAAATCAAGATTTATTTATTCTTTCTTCCATTCAATAGCCGTTATATAAAAACTAACTAAAGTAATAGAAATAAAGATACCACCTAGTATATCACTAATCCAATGAACTCCTGATAATATTCTACCAAATACCAAAAGTAGCATTAAAAGAATAGTACCAATATGAAATCCCATTAAGAATTCTTTCTTTTTTACATAATATTTACCAATTAAGAAAGAAGACAAACAAATCACCATAGCAAGCATTGTATGAGAAGATGGATAAGATGCTTCTAATTCACCATCTATTAAAACAGGTCGATAATTAATAATGACTTTTTCAAAGAATACATAAACAATTCCTAATAAAACATATAATCCACCCAAATATAATAATCTCTTATCCACTTTCAATAAACTTTTCCTTTTCAGTAATTGAACAAATCCAATAATACCATAAAAGCCAACGAATAAAAACGGAATAATTCCCAAATACTTTGTAACATCATACCAAAACATATTGGTACCAACAATACCACGTATAAATTGATTCAAACTAGAAAATCCAACACGTGATAATTTAGGTCCAATAGTTCCTACATCAACAACCTTAACAAGTATAGTATAAATAACAGATACTAAAAAGAAAATAAACGATAAAATCAAATTTTTTTTATTCTTTTTCATATTAATTCCTCACAATCCTTATCATCGTATCATATTATGATTGATTTTACAATAAAAATATGGTATAATACACTCTATTCGTTTAGGGGGGTGAATATGATTTCAGTTAGAAAGGAAGAACTAGATCAATACGAACAATTAGGATCTGGAAAATATGGAATTGTCTATCAAATAAATGATGAAATAGCATATAAAATATATAGAGAAACAATCATGGGAAGAGACGGCTTTCCAATGATAAATCCAGTACTTTGTTCTTCAAAAGATAGAATAAAACGCCTATTAAAAAGATCAAAAGAATTAAAATATACTGATTTAATACAAGATATTATTATCATAGACGGACATTTTGGTGGAGTATGTATTCCCTACTATCCTGGTTGTCCATTTGAAACATTACGTTATAGTAATTATGAACTAAAAAAAGAGATTTCAAGACAATTAATTAGAAATAATCAAGAACTAAAAGATCATCTTATTTATCCAATGGACTATCATCCAGGAAATATTATGGTAGTAAATGATACTGCTAAAATAATAGATTTAGATGATGCTTTAACTCGTATTTGTAGAATACCAAATCCTTTTTTTCAAAGAACAAGTCAAAGAAGATTAAATGAAACAATACAAGATGTTTTTGGAGAGTTTGACATATCTCTTTATAATAAAAGATTAATAAAAGAATTAAAAAGAAAAAGAAGTAGCTACTCAACAAGTAATAATTGGTTTGAACAATTTATAGAAGAAAAAGAACAAATCAAAGATTATCTACTAATTCATGAAAATTCTAACCTAGAAGAAATAAAAGAACTATTAAGAAATCATTCTTTTCGAGTAATCTATGTATTAAATGAAAAAATAGAAGATATGGATCAACTAAGTAAAATAATAGAATTTTTTCAAAGAGAAGGAATTTCATTATTTGATATCGTACTAAAGGAAAAACTAGAACATTATTTTACAAATTTTCCATATGATAATAGAATAATCGTTGAAGAAGAAGGAAAAGTATTAAAAAAGAAATAATAAAATTGACAAAATAAAAGTTATAAAATATAATACAAATATATATGTTATCAAGAGCGGACGAGAGACTCGGCTTTATGACTCCGCAGCAACCTATTTAAGTTAGGTGCTAAAACCGACAAAGTAATAGTACTTTGACTGATAATTATGATAAGAAATTATAATTACAAAAAGTCTTTGTGCTATGCATAAAGACTTTTTTCTTGAAACATATAAAGAAAGGAAGGATAAAATGAAAAAATTATTTACATCAGAAAGTGTTTGTGCTGGCCATCCAGACAAATTATGTGATCTAATTTCTGATACCATCTTAGATGAATACTTAAAACTAGATAAAACATCTAGAGTAGCTTGTGAAGTAGCTGCAGGAAAAAATATGATTTTTATTACAGGAGAAATAACATCTAATAAAGAATTAGATATCGAAAAAATAGTAAGAAAAGTAATAAAAGAAATTGGTTATTTTGGAGATACAGATATAGATTATAAAACATGTAAAATTATTTTAAACATATCAAAGCAATCTCCTGATATAGCAATAGGAACAAATGACGAAGTTGGTGGTGCAGGAGACCAAGGAATGATGTTTGGATATGCCTGTGATGAAACAGAAGAATATATGCCTCTAGGAATAACACTAGCTCATAAAATAACAAAAAAATTAGATGAAGTAAGAAAAGAAAAAAGAATAAAAGGCATTGGTCCAGATGGAAAATCTCAAGTAACTATAGAATATGAAAATGACAAAATAAAAAGAATTGACACAATCTTAATATCAATTCAACATCATGAAAGTAAACCGTTAGAAGAATTAAAAAAAGAAATCAAAAAAGAAATTATCGATACAGTAATCCCAAAAGATCTAATAGATAAAGATACGAAAATATTGATTAACCCAACGGGTAGATTTGTAATTGGAGGTCCTCTTGGTGATAGTGGCTTAACAGGAAGAAAAATAATTGTAGACACCTACGGAGGATATGCAAGACATGGTGGTGGAGCTTTTTCCGGAAAAGATGGAACAAAAGTAGATCGCTCAGGAGCATACATGGCAAGATGGATTGCGAAAAATATTGTAGCGAATGGATACGCAAAAAGATGCGAAATTCAATTATCTTATGCCATTGGTATGAAAGAACCAATATCCATTAATATTAACACGGATAATACAAATACAATTTCAGAAGAAGAACTAGAAAAGAAAATACAAAAAACATTTAATTTTACACCACAAGGTATCATAAAAGAATTAAATCTAAGAGAACCTATTTTTACAAAAACAACAAACTATGGTCATTTTGGTAAAAAAGAGTTACCATGGGAAAAAATCATAAAACTATAAAAGAGCTCAAAAGCTCTTTTATTCATGTCTTACAACTTCAAATCTTTGTAGTTTTATCTCTTCATCATCCGTAATATTTCCTTTTCTCTTGGCAATTCGAACTTGTTCTTCTACTGTATCAATACCTTCTAAATTAGGAAGTAATAACCCCCTTTTTATACCACTAGATACAATCACTCCATACTTTTTAGTATCTAACTCTTCTATCGAAGAAATATCTTCCGGTGGATTTAATACATCAACAGATATTTCTAAATATGGTAATTCTTCTTTCCCAATTGGAGAAAATCTAGGATCTTTAGTCGCAGCACTAATAGCATTCTCAATAATTTCTTCTGCAATACATTCCATAATAGGAAAAATAGTACCAATACATCCCCTAAGATTATTCTCTTCATGAATTGATACAAATACTCCAGCTTGATTCTCTATCATTTCTTTTGGAAGATCATTTGGTACTGATATTTTCTCTTCAGTAGTAAGATATTTTTCAATTGTTTTTCTAGCTAAAGCAATATAAGAATCTTCATCCTTAGAAAGAATCTTTTGTTGAATATTATCTAAGTATTTCTTCAAAAAGAATCGATTTGAATTAACCCCAACAGGATAATAAGTACAAATACCATAACCAACACCAGTAACATCTTGATGAGATAAAACCTCTACTTTAACATCTTCTCCATCTAGAGCACCCGCCAACATGATAAAAGAACGATGTCCACATTCATTTGCCCTTTCTCGAATAATAGGATCAAACTCTAAAAGTTTTAAAAAATCCGCATGTCCCATAATATCCATTATTTTTTCATCATAAATAGGCCCCTCTTCTATAAAACCATATGGACCATAAGTTTGCAATTTATGAGATAAATCTCCACTTGCAATATAGACAACTCTCCGATTCAATTCTCCTACTGCCTTTTTGATTATTTGACCTATTTCATAATGTTTAGAAAAAGGAAGACTTGATAAACCAACAATAATCACTTTAAAATCATGATAATATTTTCTTATAAAATACAAAGGAACCATACTACCATGATCAAGTTCTTGATCATCTTTTAGAAGTCCAGAAGGAAAAGACTGATCTTTTGCCAAATCACTTATTTTTTTTACAAGTTCTAAATCAACCTCTTCATGAAAAGAAACTTCTTCAGCTCCAAAATTAGAAAAACTACCTTCAATTACTTCATCAGAAGACAAATGAAAAAAATCAGAATATAAAACCGTATGAGGACTTGAAATAATAATCGTATCCGGTTTTAAATCATTTATTTCTTTTGCAACTTCCAGATAAGAATCTATCGTCTTTTGAATCTCCTCTTCTCTTCCTTGACCCACTTCATGTACCGCTAAAGGTGGATGAGGTACCATAAATGCACCAATAATTGCCATAAACTATCTCCCTTTCTTAAAAAAATCTAATACTCCTAAAAGAACCTTTTTATCATTTTCAATATCTCTTCCAGCATACTGGTTATCATCTCGATTAACAGTAACCATATGAGTAATCAAATCTAAAATAAAAATACAATATCCTGTCCAACTTCGATGAAAAAAAACCTTATCATCTTCACAATAAATAAACCATTTGTCTTCCATTTGAGAAGGTAAAAATCCTCCTCTAAGTCTATCTTCATCTAATAATTGAAAATCAATATCCAAAAGAAACGACTCATTAATATCCGACATATCAACTATATTCCAATCTTCTTTTCGAACCATAAACTCCTCCTACAAATAAGGTAAAATATAAGGCATGATTCCTGCTAAAAGACACACTATCAAAAATAACAATAAAGGCAAATGTACAAATAAAGGATTTTCTCTTAAAGAATCACTTATATTTCGAAGTACAGCAATTCCGACTGCTATAATAGTAATCAAAATCATAGTTCCAAAATAGAAATAAACAAAAGAGTCTCCATCCGTCAAAATAGGATTTTGAAAAACATCTTCAAGTAAAGAACCCATCATAATAGAAAAACCAGTTCCCCCATGAGAAACCAAGAAAATCAGTCCAAATCCCTTATTGTTCAACCCAATAAGCAAGCCAGCGATAAAAAAGACAACACCAAATAAATACATAGGAAAGGAAGTAATGTGAAAAAGTCCAACTAGTCCTATTAAAATAATTAGAATAACAGTAGTAAGCAAATTTCTATCAATATCAAATGAATCGATAATAAAAGAATTATCTGATAACATTCTTAATTTTCTTAAAATCATTTTTAATTCAAACATTGTATTTTTAGAATTTTCAGTATAAGACAATCTTAATAATTCTATATAATGCTCAAACTCATCATGATCCATAAGCAAATTCCTATCAATATCAAATGAATTTGTACGAAAAGAATCATCTGATATCATTCTTAACTTTCTTAAAATCATCTTTAATTCAATCATTGTATTTTTAGGCTTTTCAGTATAAGACAATCTTAATAATTCCATATAGTGCTCAAACTCATCATTATCCATAAACAATTCCCAATCTTTCTTTCATTAAATAATATCTTTCATGAGTAATAGTAAATAATCAAACATTCGATTAACACTTTCTATTTCTACTCTTTCTTTAGGAGTATGAACATCCATTACATTAGGGCCAATAGAAACACAATCTAAATCTTTCTTTTTACTAACTAATACACCACATTCTAATCCACCATGAGTAATCTCTATCTTCATATTCTCTCCAAACATCTCAAAATACTTTTCTTCTAAATATCTACGTAAAGAAGATTTTTCTTGAGGAGACCATATTGGAAAAGAATTAGATTCATGAATCAATCCCCTAGAATGTTCCACCAAAAGAAATAATTGATGAAGTATCTTTTTTCTTTCTTTTTCACTAGAAGAACGAATTAAATGATGAATCATAACAGAAGAATCATCTGTACGAATAATTCCCATATTTAAAGAAGCACATAATTGATGAGAAATATTTTGATAATATGAAATAACTCCATCTGGAACATTTTTTAAATAAGATAAAATCTTACTAGTAGAATTTTGATCAAAGACTTCTCTTTCACCATAAATACAATTTATTTTTAAAACAGCAGAACTCTCTCCTAATTCTTTTACTTTAGCAAGAATTTTACTTTGTAAATCATGAATATCAAGATTTTCCTTTAATAAAATAGATAAAGATACTTGATCACAAATAGCATTATCAACTTTACCTCCATCAATAGATATTAAAAGAAATGGCAATTGAGAAAGTTCATTTACTAAAAAACGAATAGCATTAACACGATTCTTATCAATATCAACACCAGAATGTCCTCCTCTTAAACCAGATAATTCCATGGTTAGAATAAAGCCAGCTTTTTTCATCCTAACTCCTGGTATAGAAACATTAAATTGTACTCCACCTGCACATCCAACAGTAAGGATTCCCTCATCCTCAGAATCAAGATTAATCAAACGATTACTAGAAAACCAATTCATATCAACAGCAAAAGCACCATCCATACCAACTTCTTCATTTACAGTAAATAAAGCTTCAATTTTAGGATGAGGATAATTACCATCTAACAAAGCTAATATCATAGCTATACCAATTCCATCATCAGCACCTAATGTAGTTCCATTAGCTCTTAAAAATCCATTATCATTGATTATTTCAACTCCATCTTTTTGAAAATCATGAAAAGAACCTTCTACTTTCTGACAAACCATATCCATATGTGCTTGCAGAATAATTGGCTTTTTATCTTCATAACCAATACTTGCATTTTTTCTCATCATTACATTCAAAGAAGGATCTTGATAAACTTCTAATCCTCTTTCTTTCGCAAACTCTACTAAATAATTAGATATTTTTTCAATATGATAAGTTTCCCTAGGAATCTCACTAATTTCTTTAAAGAAATAATAAACATCTTCTCTCATAAATCATCCTCCTACTATTATAATAACATATTTTTTATAAAAAAAAGAAATGTTTAAAACATTTCTTCAATATTTTGATTAGCATTAATCTCACGATTTCTTACAATACCACTATTCATCATAATAGATTCTTCTACTTCTTCAATATTAAATGTTACTTTTTTATCAGCACTACCTTTTGTAATTAATGTAGATTTTACATGACTAACAAAAGACTCATCTTCTACATAATCAATTAATTCTTTAATAGCTTTATCTAATGAAGAATTATGAACATCTTTCTCTTGCATCACTCTTTTAATTTTAGAAACTCGATCTTTAATATTCTTAATAATATCTAACTCTGTATTAATCATTTTATTCTTCTCTTCATTATACTGAATATTAGCTTCTCTAATTTTATGTTTAAATAAAATATTCTTATAAGCTTGTGTTAAAAAAGTAAAACTAAAAGCAATAAAAATAATTAAATTAGAATATTGTTCTTTTAATAAAAGATTAACAAGAGGGATTGTTTCAATAGATTGATCAAAAAAACCAAATAATAATAATGTAAAAATAGGTGAAATATTTAACATAGTATTCCCATTACTAAAACATTGTATTAATGTTAATAAGAATGAACTAATTGCTATACCAATTAATAAAGTATTTGCATTATTTTTATAAAAAACAGAAATAAATCCTACAATAATAATAGAAATTGCAAAAGATAAAACAATATTATTATTATTTAATTCATCATCAACTTCTTCTATATAATCAAATTCTTCTTCCTTAATTC
>CAMYXG010000039.1 GCA_947303225.1 uncultured Caryophanales bacterium
ATAGAAAGTCATAAATACTTTATAGTGTTTATGGCTTTTTTTTGTTGTAGAGATAAATAGTAAAATCTATATAAAAACACAAACAAATGTTCTAAAAAGTGAAATTTTATGTTACAATAATGCTGTAAGGAAGTGATAGAGATGGAAAGAATATATGCTTGTATTGACTTAAAGAGTTTTTATGCATCTGTAGAATGTAGAGAAAGAAATCTAGATCCTATCACAACTAATCTAGTAGTTGCGGATAACACAAGAACAGAAAAGACAATTTGTCTTGCGGTAACACCATCTCTAAAACAATATGGATTATCAGGAAGAAGCAGACTATTTGAAGTCATTCAAAAAGTAAAAGAGATTAATCAAGAAAGGAAAAAAATCATTCAAAAAGACTTTAAAAAAAAGTCATACGATGATATTGAAATACAGAGAAATCCTGAAATAGAATTATCTTATATTATTGCTCCTCCTAGAATGAAATTATATATGGAATATAGTACAAAGATTTATCAAATTTATTTAAAGTTTTTATCCAAAGAAGATATTTATGTTTATTCGATTGATGAAGTGTTTTGTGAACTAACACATTACTTAAAACTATATCAACTAACACCCAAAGAACTAATTACAAAAATGATTCAAGAAGTTTATGAAGAAACAGGAATTACCGCAACAGCAGGAATTGGAACTAATCTTTATCTTGCTAAAGTTGCCATGGACATTTTAGGAAAACATGAGCCTGCTAATGAGCAAGGAGTACGAATAGCAGAATTAACAGAAAAAACGTATCGAGAAAGATTATGGAATCATGTACCAATTACAGATTTTTGGAGAATAGGTCCAGGGATTGCGAAAAGATTAGAAAGAAAAAAACTATATACGATGGGAGATGTTGCCAAGTATTCTTTAGAACATGAAAGAGAATTATTTAAATTATTTGGAGTAAATGCAGAATTAATTATTGATCATGCCTGGGGATGGGAGCCATGCACATTAGAGGAAATTAAAAACTATAAACCCTCTACAACTAGTCTTTCCACGGGGCAAGTATTACACTGTCCATATAACTATACAAATACAAGAATTATTGTAGAAGAAATGTTAGAACTATTAGTATTAGATATGGTAGAAAAAGGGTATAAAACGAATCAAATTGTAATGACGATTGGTTATGATAAAAGTAATTTAGAAGGACCAGAAAAAAATACCTATCAAGGAGACATTACTATCGATCATTATGGAAGAGCAGTACCTAAACATGCACATGGAACGATTCGAATGGATCATCAAACATCCTCTACAAGATTAATTAAACAAAAAGGATTAGAGTTATTAGAAAGAATCATCAATAAAAATCTCTTAACAAGAAGAATTAATATTGCAGCATGTAATTTAGAAACTTCTAGACAAAATGAAAAACAACTCTCATATCAACAATTAGATTTATTTACCAATCAAGAAGAATATGAAAAAGAAAAACAAGAAGAACAAGAACGAGAACAAGAAGAAGAAAAACTGCAAAGGACCATTGTTAGACTAAAATATAAATATGGAAAAAATGCTATGTTAATTGGAACAAACTTAAAAGAAAAAGCAACAACAATCTCAAGAAATAATCAGATAGGAGGCCATAAAGCATGATGGAATATCAAGATATTTTAAACAGTTATCATTATGAACTACGATACCATCCAAAAATGAGTAAACAAAATAGAGCTGCTCAGTTTGCTCCTTTCGCAGCCCTAACAGGATATGAAGAAGCCGTCAAAGAAACCGCTAGGACAACAACCAAGAAAAAACAATTAACAGAAGATGAATTAGAACAGTTAAACTATCAGTTACAAGAAATTGAAAAGGAACTAGAAAAAAAACCAGTAATAAAAATAACCTATTTTGAAAAAGATAAAAGAAAAATAGGAGGAAAATATTTAGAATATATTGGGAAAATAAAGAAAATAGATTCCATAAAAAAAGAAATAATCTTTTTTGAGAATAAAAAGATAATCATAAAAAATATAATTAAAATAGAAATCATAAAATCGATATAAATTAAAATTATTTTATGATATAATAAAGAAAATAAATCTAAGGAGAGTATGTATGGCTGAAGAAATAAAAGTAGTAGATACTAATAATAAAGGGGAACATGGAGAAAATAGATGTCCAAAATGTGGAGCAAGTGATGTTACATATAACATTAAGAAAGGAAAATTAATTTGTAATTATTGTTACACAGAGTTTGATGCCAAAGAAGTTGAAGGAATTGAAAAAGAGGCTAAGAACTTAAAAGGAGAAACTCGAGGAAGTGGAACAAAAGATATTAATAAAGATAGTAGTGATATGATTACCCTAAAATGTGGAGGATGTGGAGCAGAAGTAGTCATTAATACAGCAGAAGCAACCAATGCTAGATGTCACTGGTGTAGAAGTATTTTATCCGTAAATTCTCAAATTGAAAATGGAGCAATCCCAGATGTTGTATTACCATTCAAACTAGACAAAGAAACAGCTAGAAAAAATATTGAAAAATTTGTAGAAAAAAGAAAATTCTATGCAAATTCTACATTTAGAAAAGAATTCACAACGAACAATATCATGGGAGTATATTTCCCATATATGTTAGTTGATGCGAATGGACATGGAAGCTTTTCTGGACAAGGTGGACATGTTTCTAGAACATATGAGATTACAACAGAAAAAGACTCTGACGGAAAGGATAAAAAAGAAACTGTATATGATATTGATATTTATGAAGTGGGAAGAGATTTTGATATAGCAATAGATGACTTATCTATTGAATCATCAAAAGACAAATTAAATAAAAAGAGTAAAGATAAAACAACAAATGTCATCAATGCTATTATGCCATTTGATACCGAAAATTGTATTCAATACGAGTCAAACTATTTAGCTGGATATACCTCAGAAAAAAGAGATATCAATATCAGTGCGATAGAAGAAAAAGTTGATGAAGAATTAAAAGATATCGCAAGACATGAACTAAATAAAGAAATAAAATATTATGATAGTGGAGTTAAATGGGAAAAAGAAAACCTAGATATCAATGGAAAACAATGGATTTCTGCTTATCTACCAGTATGGTTATACTCTTATCAAGATTCAAAGAAAGTTCTTCACTATGTAGCAGTAAATGCAAGAACTGGAGAGACAATGGGAAGTATTCCAATGAATAAAGCAAAATTAGCAATACTATCTTTACTGATATTCTTAGTATTTTTAATAACACCAATCATCCTAAAAGCATCTTCTGGAATAGGATTCATCAGTATCATTATAGGACTAATTACTTCTTTAATATACTATAGTAGTAAGAATTCAAAATATCGAAATGCAGCTGCAAGACATAACTATGAAAAAGAAACCAAAGTAGAACTAACAAATATGAAAAAAGAAGATAAAAAGATTAGAACAAAAAGAGAATCCTCATCAAGAAACCTATCAGGAGCAAATAATAATAAGATAGTAGGAGAATCTACAAAAATTAAAGATGAATAAAAAATATCCACAGAAAACTGTGGATACTTTTTATTTTTGAATGACATGACTATCATAAAATAAAGGATAAATTTGATAACCATTTTCTTGCAAATACGTAATAGCACTAGGAAGTATTTCCGTAGTAATACGATTATAATCGTGAAATAGAACAACTTCAATATTATCATTGATAGAAGAAGTAAATATATTCCATCCTTCATCCCACGAAGCAATTCCTTTCCCATCACCATCCTGAGCAGTCCAATCAACCCAACCATATCCCTTCTCACGAAGCTTATCAGTAATAGGGTCTTTCAATCCCTTTGCTTGTGCACTACCTCCGGGAAAACGAAGAATATTTGTAATATATCCTCCTGTCTGATTCTTAATATGTTCCTCTTGTCTTACAACAGCATCCATAAAAGAATCAACACTATTGTACAAACCACCACGAATAGCATGAGTATAAGTATGATTCGCAATTGTATGCCCTCTCTTTACATATTCCTTGTAAAGTGCAAAACAATTTTCACTCTTGTTATCAAAACAATACTCTCCATTCATTGAAATTGTAAAGAATGTTGCTTTCACATGATACTGATCTAAGATATCCAATACTTGATAAGTATTATAGTAAGGGCCATCATCAAACGTAAGATAAGCAATTTTTTTATCACTTTTACCTGCTAAAATATTATCTTCTAATGTTTTAATGTTTTGAAAATACTTATTTTTAGTCTCTTCAATACTTTTATCAATATCTTCTACAGTAGTAATATCATGACCTTGTTCAAATTCTTTTTTCTGATTCTCATATTGATTGAAAAGACGTTTATATTTTGATTTTAGAAGAGAATATTCTTTATCCATTTCATTAATCTTATATGAAAGAAAAATACCACCAAAAGAGAAGAATAAAATAAGTAGTATAAGAATACCTTCAATAATAAGAAATTTCTTATTATTTAAGAATTTGCTTTTTCTTCTTTTTGTAACTCTTCTTCCCATACTTCTAAAATTCCCATCTTTTCTGGATTATTGTTCTTTACTTCTTCTCTTTTTCTTTCATTTTCACTCTTTTTCTTATCAAGTTTTTGAATCTTTTCTTCTGTTTTTTGAATCTGTTTCTCTTTATTTTGAATTTTATCATAAGAAATAAATCGAAATAACATAATACAAAAAAAAGTCATAGAAATGATTCCTATTAAAAACGTTATAACTACAATACTTCTCTTCACACTCTCACCAACTTATAAGCATATTGTAATCGAAATGAACTCACTCGTCAATAAAAAAATATGATACAATATAATAGGTGAGAATATGTTGAGGGAGTATATTGAAAAAGAAAATAAATTAAATAAAAAACAAAAATTATTTGTAATTGCAACCATTATAACCATATCAGGAATATTTGGTTGGTTATATGAATTCTTTTTCTACTACTTGAATAGTGGTTTTAAAACATTTTATATGCGAGGAGGAAACTTTCTTCCTTGGATTAATATCTATACTTATGGGGCATTTCTTATTATTCTATTAACCTATCAAAGAAGAAAACATCCTCTACAAGTATTTTTAATTAGTGCCATATCTACTGGAATATTAGAATATTTTTCAGGCTATATATTATATGAAAAACTAGGATGGTTGAGATGTTGGAGTTATAATGAAGAAATCCTAAACTTTGGAAATATAGGAGGATTTGTTTGTCTAAGAAGTATAGTAGTGTTTGGAATAAGTGCCTTATTATTAATCTATGGAATTCTTCCTATCCTAATCAAGCTATCTAAAGAAAAAGATTTAAAAGTACTTCTTCCAATCAGTATAATTCTATGTAGTATATTTTTATTCGATGAAATATATAATCTTTTAATAACAGCTCTATTTCATCTTCCAAGAGCAAGTACAATCTATAAACAACTAGGTTTTCACTACATTTACTTTACAAAATAAAAGATATCCACAAAAACTGTGGATTTTTATTTGCCAAAACAAAAAATATTTGATACAATCTATTCACGGGAATTTCCCGAAATAATTAATAAATTGTTATAAAAGTCCAAAATGTAGGGATTATTGTACCCTAATGAGATTGGGAAAAAGGAGGACTATATGGACAATTTATTAAATTATTTAAATCATCATAAATCAGAAGATTTTAATGAATTACTTTTTTCATACATCGACAAAAGTGGCAAAAAGGATTCAGAGATTTACAAAAAAGCAGATATTGATAGAAAATTATTTTCAAAAATACGTTGTAATAATTCTTATATACCAAGAAAAAAAGTCATCATGAAATTAGGAATCACATTACAACTTGGAAAAGAAGATTTCTTGAAGTTATTACAAAGTGCAGGATACTCTCTTGCTAGTAATAATCAAGATTTAATCATTTCCTACTGTATTGAAAATAAGATATATGACTTGAATCAAGTCAATAACTATCTATATATGCACTGTCATACTGTTCTATAACAGTATTTTTTTTGTCGCTTTTTTCGCGACCAATGAAATATGAAAAGAAGATATACTGAATAGCGAAAAGGAGTGATGACTATGAAAACTAATATTCAAGCATTAATGAACAAAATAGTAGAAGAAGAGAAAATACTATTAGATGTAACAAGTAGTATCAAAGGACATACTATTAACACTACCATTGAAGAGTTAGATGGAAAGAAAAACATAACAGAAGATTATAAAAAAGAATATCAAGAAGAACAAATGAAACTGGAAGAGTTAACAAAAAAAATCATAAATCTAAAGAAAATTCTTCATCAAAAAAACAACGAGTTTACTCTAAAAGATGGAAGAACAATTCAAGAAGCAATTGTAGAAAATACATATTTAAGAAGACTAAAACAAGTCTATGAATCATTCAGTAACTATAAGAATAAAAAATCAAGAATTTCAGAATATCATGATGCTTACTTTGAATGTCGAGAAATCAATTTCGATAAAGAAAAAGTAAAAGAAAGAATAAAAGAGTTAGAAAAACAAATTGAAGAGACAGACTTTGAAATTACAAAATGTAACTCCCTTGAATTTGAAATATAAGAAAGTGGTCATACGAAGTTACTCAGTATGTTAAATTAGGAAGAAGAACTAAGCCATAGTATTTTCTATTCTTCACGTGTGTGTAATATTGGATAGAACAAATAATATGTTAAAAATTACCATTTAAAATTACGATTATTAACAGAATAAAAAGAAAAGGATAAATTATTTTTTTAGAAGAATAGGAAATACGAAAAAAGTGGATCAAGTCTCTTGATCTACTTTTTTTATAGTATAAATAGTATTTATAATTAACTAGATTCTCTATCTGCTATAATAAAAAAGGAGGTATTATGAAAGAATTAACAAAAAAGATAAGACAATTTGCAATAGATCGGGATTGGTTACAATTCAATACTCCAGAGAATTTAGCAAAATCAATTGCGATAGAATCAGGAGAACTATTAGAGTGTTTTCAGTGGAATAATAATTATGATAAAGAAGAATTAAAATATGAAATAGCTGATGTAATGAACTATTGTATTTTATTATGTTCTCAAATAGGAGTTGATCCAAAAGAGATTATTTTAGAAAAATTAAAAATATCAGAAAAAAAATATCCAATTGAAAAATCAAAAGGAAAAAGTACAAAGTATAATAAACTATAAAATATCCACAACATTTGTGGATATTATTTTTTTTGAAGATATTCAAAAAAAGGACGAAATGCAGTAGGCAAAGCATGAGATTCTTGAATCTCTTCTAAAGTATACCATTGGTATTCAGAAAGTTCATGATTAGTTTCTAAATAATAACTATTCATAAACCATTTCTTATGAGTAAAAATATGAGTATTGGTAATTCCTAATTCTATTTTTTGGATTCCTGGAATGATTTCTATTACTTCATCGTATGTCAAAAATCCTTTTTGATTTGGAAATTCCCACATATTTTTTAAAAGACCATCTTCTCTCTTATGAAGAGCATATTTTTTGCCACATTTCATTAAAAATAAAGTATATTCTTCTTCTAATTTTTCTTTTTTAGAAGTCTTTCTAGGAATCAAAGTTTCACATCCATTTAAATGAGCTAGACAATGATATTTTAGAGGACATTCATTACATTTAGGAACACCATTAGGAAGACAGAGAACTTCTCCAAGTTCCATAATTCCTTGATTAAAATCTCCAGATTCTTTTGGAAGAATTTCTTCTATTTTCTTTTTAATATCTTTTTTTACTTTTAAATCACGTACATCGATATCTAAATTATGAATTCTTGAATAAACCCTCATCACATTTCCATCGATGGAAGCATGAGGAAGTTGAAAGCAAATAGAGCTAATCGCACCAGCAGTATATTCTCCAATTCCTGGAAGAGATAGAATATCCTCATAATGATTAGGAAATATACCATCATATTTCTCCATAATATGAATTGCCGCTTTTTTTAAATTTCGAGCTCTAGAATAATATCCAAGTCCCTCCCATAATTTTAATAGTTCATCTTCTGAAATTTCACTTAAACTTTTAATATCAGGAACTCTTTCCATAAAACGATTGTAATAGTCGATAACAGCTTCAATTCTAGTCTGTTGAAGCATAATCTCACTAATCCAAATATGATAAGGATCTATATCTTTTCTCCAAGGAAGTTCTCTTTTATGTTCCTGATACCAATGTAATATTAATGTAATACAATTTTTCATAAAAAGATTATAACACAATACATTTATATCAATCAAAAAATATGTTATAATAAAGAAGGAGGATTACTATGAAGAAAATTGGAATATTAATAATATTAATTTGTGGAATTACATTACTAGTAGGTTGCGAAAAAAAGAAAGAAAAAGAAGTAAAAAAAGAAAAGAATGAGAACGCAGTTAATACTTTAGCAGAAGTATCAACTAAAAAAGAGTTAGAAGATTTAGTTGGCTTTGATATACCTACTATAGAAGGAAAAGAAATCATTAATTATATAGCAATAGGTGAGGCAAAGAAAAAAGAACAAGCAAGACTTTTTTATCAAGATGGCTCAGAATTTGATATGAAAAAAGGGTCTGTAAAAAAACAAGAAGAGATTAGTGGAATTCATGGAGCAGAAAAAAAAGATACCATCAAAATAGGAAAAGTAAGTGTCACAGTCTATGAATTTGAAGAAACAATCTTTGGAGTATGGAAAGATAAAAACTATTCTTATGCTTATCTAATGCAAAACAGTGAGATAGAAACACTAACAGAAAACCTAGAAAAACTAATATAATAGCAAGTAGAAAGAACAATCAAATATTGATTATTCTTTCTTTTTATGGTATAATACTCCCCGATTAAAAGGGGGCTATGAAAATGACAAGTGATTTACAAATTGCAGATAAAGAAACATTAGAGGATATGATTAATACACTAAAATACACTTTATCTATAGTAATGACAGATGCCTATTGTCTTCTAATAATGGCGAGTATGGAAGAGAGAAGTATAGAATACAATTTACAATTAATTAATGAAATAGAAAGCTTAAAAAAAGAGGTATTTGAATTGGTATTATGTTCTTTTAATAATTTTATTAAAGATAAAAACCTAATATCTGCCCGAGCCTCAAAAGAAATATCTATCAGAAAAGATATAATAGAGCAGATGGAACAAAATATCAAAAAAACAAATATTATTTCAGTAGGATCATTATTACTATTACCAATGCTTTCTCTGTTTATTATACCATTAGGAGCATTAAAAATAGAATTGGATAAATTCAGAAAAAATGAAAGCGAAGAAATAATGGAAATTACAGAATCAATAAAAAATGATTATGAAACAGCTCATATTGCTTTTTATCAATTGACAGATTCTTTAAGAACAGACTATCTTCAATCAAAAAGAAAACTAGAAGAATTAAGACAAAAAGCCTTAGAAGGTCAAGAAATAATAGATGATTTAATTCAATTGGTTAATCCAGAAAGCATAAATCTTCCATTATTTGATATTCTGACTCCAGAAGTAGAAGAAAGTACGAAACAATATATAAAATAATCTTTTAAATAATAATAATTGTGTTATAATCTTATAGGATATGGAGGAGAGATAGTATGAATAAGACGTTATATAAAGTATTTAAATGGGATTTAGAAGGATTAATGAAGAATTTATTTGGTATTATTCTCTTTTCAGTAGCAATTAATCTCTTTGTAGAACCAAATCACTTATACAGTGGAGGAGTATTAGGATTAGCCCAATTATGTAATAGATTAGTACAATCATTATTAAATTCAACCACAAACTTTACTGGTATTATTAACTTTATATTAAATGTACCATTACTTCTATTAGCTTATTTTAAAATAAGTAAAAGCT
>CAMYXG010000040.1 GCA_947303225.1 uncultured Caryophanales bacterium
GATTTTCATTTGGAAGAATAGCTATCATCTCTAATTGTTTACCTTTCTTAGCCTTATAAGGTAGTACTACACCCTTGGCATCATCAGTTTCAAAATAAACACCGTTACTATCTTTATGCATCATAGCAACATTTATTTGAGTCCCATCATCTTTATAAAAAATTTCTTTTTGCGTATTAACACACTTAAAAGGATCAGCCCATTTCACATCCACAGACAAAGCATTTACTAAAGCTAATACAAAATCGCCATCAATACTATCCATCAATTTTGGAATCATTTTCTTAGTTTTATCATTAACCCAATTATTAATTCTATCTGGCCCCTGAAACGAATCAAAAACCACATCGGCTTTATAATCATTCTTTAATAGTTTTATATATTTATTACTAACTTCTTTCCTATATTTGTCTTTAATAAATACTCCATTAGCCATACCAACAGAATCATTTCTTATAATATTAATATCATTATTCCCAATTACTCTATTTATTTGCTTCAATGAATCACCATTAGTACCTTCTTTTAACATATTTAAAGCAATTTCAATAGAATAGGGACTGATTAAATAATTGTTTGTTTGAGTACTATTTACTGCTTTGATTAATTTCAAATTATAGGAACTTTCTTGATGTTCTGTAGGTTTCTTCTGATGAGGTTGTGTTTCTTCTTTGTTATCTTTTTTCATGAATAGAATTCCTGCTATTCCTGCAAGTATAAATACTATGATTATACTAATTACTATTTTCTTTTTCATATTCTCTCCTTTATAGTATTATTTTATCATGAAAGTGATTCTTTACAAATATTTTTTCTTAGTATAAACTTGGTTTAGAGAAGAGGGATATTATGAAATTATTATCATGGAATGTTGCGGGTTATCGTGCTTGTTTAAAGAAAGGATTTCAATCTTTTTTTGAAGAAATTGATGCGGATATTTTTTCCTTACAAGAAGTAAAAGCTACGGAAGAACAAATTGATTATATTCCTGAAGGGTATTATGTTTATCGTAATATTGCGGAGAAGAAAGGATATTCTGGAGTATTAACATATACTAAAATTAAACCTCTTTCTGTTTCTTATGGAATGGGATTAGAAGAACATGATCATGAGGGTCGAATGATTACATTAGAATATGAAGATTTTTATCTTGTGAATGTTTATGTTCCTAATGCGAAAAGAGAGTTAGAAAGACTTGACTATCGTATGACATGGGAAGATGATTTTTTAGAGTATGTGGGACGTTTAAAGCAAAAAAAAATGGTTCTTATTTGTGGAGACTTTAATGTTGCTCATGAAGAGATTGATATTAAAAATGCTAAGGCTAATGTTCGAAATGCTGGCTTTACAATAGAAGAAAGGAATAAGTTTACTAAACTATTAGAAAGTGGCTTTGTTGATACTTATCGTTATTTTTATCCTGAAAAGATTCAATATTCTTGGTGGAGTTATTTATTTCATGCACGAGAGAATAATGCGGGATGGAGACTTGATTATTTCTTAGTTGATCAAGAACATTTATCAAATATTGAGGACTCTCTTATTTTAGATCAGGTAATGGGAAGTGATCATTGTCCTATCGAACTTTTAACAAAATAATCACTAGTTAAGCTAGTGATTTTATTTTTTGTTTATGAGATAATAATCTTTCTCTATCTTCTGGATATCTTTCTAAGATAGTAGGATGAATTTTTAAATACTTCTCAATCTTTTCTATTTGATTTGTTTCTATCCATTCTTCTATTTGTAAAATAGGATCTGACTGAATTATTCTTTCATATAGTTTTTTTATTTGTTTATGAGTGGTTGCTTTTTTTCCAAATACTATTATTTCTTGATTAGGAATTATTTCTAATAAATTATTTTGGTCTAACAGAATCTCTTGGTATTTTTTTGGACTATGGTCATTCCATAATAGCTTTAAGATTGGATAATCTTCTTGTAGTTCTAGATGATTCTTTAGAAATGTATCTACTTCTACAATACTATCTCGTAATTGATTTTCTTCTTGAAAAAATGTAGTAATCTCTTTTTTATCATATAATTCTTTTGTTATAGGAGTATTAATTCTTTTTCTTTCTTCTAGATTTTCTCTTATTTCTTTTACATCGTTTTTTATTCTTTCTTGTAATAAATATACTCTTTCTTCTAATTCTTTATTTGTTCCTTTTTGTTTTTTATACTTTTGATAGAGAGTTGGTAAAATTTGTTTTATGATATTACTACTATATTCTTCAGCATCTATTTCAGGATATTGGTAGGTATAATTATCTAAATAAAAGGAATCACTTTTGTGATATTTTCTATAAAGATAGTGTTTTTCAATTAAAAGAAAATAATCAGGATAACTTAATATATTTTCTATTTGTTCTTCTTTATAATAATCATGTTGTAGTTTATGTCTAAATTCATGAAGAGATGGTTGAACATAAGACATTAGATTGATTTCTTGTATCATGAGTCCTATTACCGATAATAAAATTCTATCTTTTTCCTCATCATAAGCAGCACATCCACCTATTGATAATAATTCATCAAACTCATAGTTTATTGTTTGTTTTAAGGTTTCTTTTAAATAGTTTTTTAATAATTCCATCCAATAAGTAATCAATAATTCATGTATTTCATAATTGCAATCTATTTGTTCTTCTTCTGAAAGTGATTCTATTTCTTGTTCTAGATTATTATAAAAGTATTCTATATCTTCTATCATATTTGGAAAATAGTCATAAAAATCATTTTCTTTTAGTTGTTTTAATCTTTTTTTTAATGAACGGATTAATTCTTCTTGTCTCATATATTCTCCTTTAGTTATTCAGTACTTTACAATTATGTTCATATAGAAATTCATTTACTTGATTGATATTATATATATGTTCTTTAAAGCAGAATCGTATGATTAAATCATATGTTGTATTCATTGGTAAAGAATAGGATGCACTTTGTAATAAGTCATCTATTTCTTCTTCTGTTAATTCTAAAGCAAATCCAAGTAGAATAACAGTTTCTTTACTAGGATGATAATACTTGTCACTTCTAATTTTACTAAATAATCTTCTATCAATATTCACTTTGTTGTATACATCTGAGTCTTTTAGATTTTTTGTATCTATATATTGGAATAGTTTTGTTTGAAATGTATTATCCTCAATATTATTTTCTATAAATGAATTAATATCACTCTGTTTATAGGAAGCTCTTGCTTTTGAAAATTCATAAGATGCTGCTTCACTTTCCAATATGTTTTGTATGGATAATCTCTTTTTTGGCTTTAAGTTTTCTTTTAAGTATTTTTCTAGTTTTCTTTTTAGTAACATAATTGTCCCCTCCTATGCGACCAAATAATCTTTTTTTTTCGATATTATTATAACAGAAAAGGAGAGATAATATGAAAAAAGAAAAGAAAAAATTAGATGTGGTTTTTATTCTTGATAAGAGTGGATCTATGAGTGGGAGTGAAGAACATACTATTAGTAGCTTTAATGAATATTTAGAAAAGGAGAAAAAGAATTCTTTTCTAACAAATATTACGACAGTATTATTTAGTGATCAGTATTCTTACCTATACCAAAGAAAAAATGCTTTGGAAGTTTCTAAGTTAAGTAATAAAGAATACTTTGTTGGTGGGTGTACTGCTTTATATGATGCATTAGGAAATACTATTTCTTATATGAGTCAGTTAGATACTGATAAAGTATTATTTATTATTATCACTGATGGATATGAAAATGCTTCAAAAGAATTTGATAAAAAAACGATTCGTCGTATGATTCAAAATCATTCTGAATGGGAGTTTATCTATATTGGAGCAGATATTGATAGTTATGCTACTGGAGGAGAAATAGGAATTCGAAGAGATAATATTGCGAATTATAAAAAAGATAAAAGAGGTATTTCTAAATTATTTAAAGCTGTTGGAGAGTATGAATGTGCTATGATGAAAGATTCTTCTCCTAATCACTGGAAAGATGAATTAGAAGAATATCTTGAAGAAAATCAATAAAGAAAAAACTGTTTTCTAATGATATTTAGAATAACAGTTTTTTATTGCTTTTATTTCTTCTTCTAATACTTCTGGTATGATAATTTTTTCTTTTTTCTCTGGTGTCTTGTAGATAGCACTTCCTATTTCGGCTATAAATTCCATGTCTGCTTTGGTAATATCTAAATCGAAATCATTCTTTTCTCCTGGAGCTAATGTTAGATAGATTGTTCCATCGATTTGCTTTTTCATATCATCTGTTATAATTTCTTTTGTAGGGGTATCCGTTGCGATAATAAAATGAATATTTTTTTCTTTATTATCTTTTAATAATTGTTCTATTGTTCTTAATACTTTAGAATCATAAGAACAAATATCATAAAGATCATCTATTATAACGAATAGATTTGTCATTTGACTATCTTTTGTTCTTCTTCTGATTTCTTTTTCTAATTCTCTTAATTCATCCATGACTTCATTTGGGGAAATAATAGTATCTTTTATATAATGAGGAATTCCATTAAAACTACTTAGTTCTACCATACTTGTATCCATTGTTACCATTTTTATATCTTCTGCAGAATGATTCATAATAATACTTGTAATAATTTCATTTAAACAAATTGATTTCCCTCCACCTGTTGTTCCTATGATAAGTAAATGATTATTCTTATTAAAATCAATCGATTTTACTTCTTGTTTCTCATCCCAACCAATTGGAATGAGTTTATTATTTTCGTTATTTGTAAAGTTTTCTAATAACTTCTTTATATTGTTTTCCTTACTATTATCTAAAATAGAAGAATCTGGTATGATTTTACTTGTTTTTTTAGATGCTTCTTTTTTTTGTTCTTTCATTTCATCTTCTTTCTTATCTTGCCAATCTAATACCGCACTTATCATCAGTGCTACTAAAATACTAAGTGTAAAAATAATAACTACAATCCATATATTATTCATAATATCCTCCTATTATATATTTTAACATATCTCTACTCTTTTTTTATATTTTTTTATCGATTTGTATTATAATATTATTATAATAGATAAGAGAGGTAATAATTATGAATGATTTTCCAAAGAAAATGAGAGAAAAAATAAAGCAGTATTCTAAAAAAGAGTATTTAGATGGTTATATTAAAACAGAATTTTTAACGGATGATGGAGATGCAGATATTTTTTTAAGAATTCATAATAAAGATGAATTATTTGATTCTAGAACGTTATATCATCAAACTGATTTATTAACTGATATTTATCAATTTATAGAAAATAAAACATCTATGTTAGATAGTGATATTCAAATACAATTGCATATAATAGGAGTCGATTTCAATTCGAAAGAGAAAGAACTCATTCGACATCTTATAAAAGAACATTATGCAATTGAATTATATAAAGCTCAAAAAAAATATATTAAATATCAAACCAAAATGATTTTTCTTGCTTGTATAGGTATTGCTTCTTTAATTGGATACGCTTTTCTAGCGTTTTATAGTAGTACTTTATTTTTTCTTGAAGTTTTTAGTTTCTTATTTTCTTTTGCTTTATGGGAAAGCTTTGATTCTATTATATATACTTTAAGTGACATTAAAAATGAAAGAAGTCAAATTACTCAAAACTTATTATTAACTGTTGATTTCAGTGAAAAAGAACAGGAATAAAAAAGAACTTTAGGTTGTCTAAAGTCTTTTTATTTAGCTTTTTTTCTTGGCTCTTTTCCTTCTTTATTTACGTATTTAAATAGAATGGAAGCAAATGCACTACCTAATAAAGGTCCTACTATAAAAATCCATACTTGCTTAATTGCTTCTCCTTGAAGAAAGATTGCTGGAGCAAGACTTCTTGCAGGGTTTACAGAAGTTCCTGTTAGTGGGATTCCTAGCAAATGTACAAAAGTAAGTGTTAGTCCTATGACAATTCCTGCTACATTTGCATATTTTGAATCATCTGTGACACCTAAAATTGTATAAACAAAGATTGTTGTTAGAATAATTTCTGTTGATAATGCACCTATCCAGGTAATTCCATTTGCAGATAATTCTCCGTAGTAGTTAGCTCCTAGAGATGCTGTTCCTAATTCTGTTCCTGTTAAAATTAGGACTAAAATAGCACTTCCCACAATGGCACCTAATATTTGAGCTACTACATAGCCACAGAAATCTTTTCCACTTAGTTTTTTGGACATTAGCATTGCTAAAGAAACCGCTGGATTTACATGACATCCTGATATGTTTCCAATTGTATAAGCTTCTGCTACAATTGCTAATCCGAAAGCTAAAGATGTTGCTACTAAATCTCCTTCCGATACAACAGCAATTCCAGTTCCAAAAAGTACAAGTACGAAGGTTCCAATAAATTCTGCTACATATTTTCTCATTCTTATTCTCCTTTCTATTTTAATTTTAATTCTTATCTTTTTTCTTGTCAATTCTTTATTCTATAGAATTCTTTTTCTTCTCATTTGTAGTTTAATTAGACTATTTATCTTCTTTATGATATAATTTTGATAGGATGTGATAATGTGGTAGATGAGTTATTAGATATCGATAGTCATGAAGATAAATCTTCTCCTGTTATTAAGACTTTAGAAGGTTCTTCTTCCCCTCAAAATAATGAATTGATTACTTCAAGATTTCTTGAGTTAATCAAAGAACTTCAAAAAGAAGGAATAGACTATCAATTAACAGGACCATTTTCTGCTTATTTAAAATATGATAAAGACTTTGCTGATACTTTTGCTTCTATTCAAATTCATTTAAATGAAAAGGATATGGAACGATTTAAAAAAATCTGTCAGGAAATTTCATTGGACGTGAAAGATAGACGTCTTTCCTCTCCGAAGATTATTAAAGATGGAGTTTCCCTTGGGGATGAAGCTGTACTAGTTTATTATGGCACTGAGCTATTCTTGGAAGTTTTTTGCTTTGAACGACTAGTGGATGGTACTATTATTTCAAAAGATTATTATCATGATGATGAGAATAATCCTAGAGCTAGAGAGAGTATCTTTAGTAGTAAACTTGCTAAAGAAGTATTCGGACGGGATTCTATTTTATATTTTGGTTATCTAATTCCTATTGTATCTTGGGAATATCTTTATCTCATGAAGGATGGAAATCAAAACTTTTTAGATTTTATAGAAACAAAAGTAGATCAACGAAAGATTTCTAATATTCGATCTCTTTTGAAAACAGATAAAGTTGTTCAATTTGTTATGGTGGATGAATTACCTGAATCTAGTCAAATTAATTCTAATTTAATGGAGAATGATAATTCTAAAATTAGTCAAATGCTATTAGATTCTACTAGGGAGTTTTCGGAAACAGAAAATTTAGAATTTTTAAAAACAAAACAACTCAGAAAGATTGATGAGAATTATGAAAGAGGAGCCATTACTCGATATGCTGTTGTTGTGGTATTCTTATGTCTTCTTATTCTTATTCTTATTGGATTGATTCTTACTAAATTGTTTTTATAAATAGCTTTTTGCTATTTTTTCTTTTTATGGTAAAATATCGAAGAGGTTTTATGTATGGAAATATTAAAAAATTGTAATTTATGTCCTAGAAAGTGTGGAGTGAATCGTTATCAAGTAAAAGGGTATTGTCATTCTAGTAATCGAATTAAGTTGGCTTATTATAGTTTGCATATGTGGGAAGAGCCAATTCTTTCAGGGAAAAATGGTAGTGGTACTATTTTCTTTTCTAATTGTAATTTAAGATGCATGTACTGCCAAAATAAAAAAATAAGTCTTGATGGTTATGGAAAAGAAATCAGTAATAAGAAACTGGGTGAAATTATGCTCAAGTTACAAGATATGGGAGCTCATAATATAAATCTTGTTACTCCGACACATTATGTTCCACAAATTGCATCTGTTTTACAAAAAATTAAAAATAAGGAACTTCATATTCCTATTGTATATAATACTAGTAGCTATGAATGTATTGGAACTCTTATGATGATGAAGGGATTCGTTGATATTTATTTAGCCGATTTAAAATACTATGATGATTCTCTAGCGGAAAAGTATTCTGATTGTTCTGATTATTTCGAAATAGCAACTATGGCTATTGATGAAATGGTTCGACAAGTGGGATGTATTCAAGTAAATCAAAATGGATTGTTAGAAAAAGGAGTTATTGTTCGTGTGCTTATCTTGCCTGGGCATACTAGAGATGCTAAAGAGATTATTCATTACTTATATCATACATATCATAATGATATTTATATTAGTCTTATGAATCAATACACTCCTGTTACTAAATGTCCTTATCAAAATCTTAATCGAAAACTTACAGAAGAAGAATATGAAGAAGTAATCAATTATGCTTTAACGATTGGGGTTGAAAATGCTTTTATTCAGGAAGGAGATACAGCAGAAGAGAGTTTTATCCCGAATTTTGATAAAACAATCCTTTCTTAGATTGTGAAGATTTGATGAAACTTTATTTTTTTTCTTTTTTTCTTGTTTTCTATTCTCTTTTTTTGTGCTATCCTATTGTTAGGAGGTTAAATATGAAAAAGTTAAAAGTATTATTAGTATTATTTGCTGCTTTTTTGATTCTACCTTTTGCTGTTTTCGCGGAGGGAGAAGAAGAAGTCCCTGAAGATGCTGAAGTTGTAGAGACTACTGAAGCACCTGAAGCTACTGAAGAATCTAAAGAAGTTAAAATTTATTTCTTTAGGGGAGAAGGATGTCCTCATTGTCAAGAAGCAGAAGAATGGTTCAAATCAATCGAAGAAGAATATGGAAGTTTCTTTGAAATTGTTGATTATGAAACATGGCAAAATGAAGATAATGCAAAATTAATGCAAGAAGTTGCTGAAGCTAGAGGAGAAACTGCTGAAGGAGTTCCATATATCATTGTTGGTGATAAATCATGGAATGGTTTCACTGAAAGCTATGAAGAAGAAATCCTTGATCAAGTAAAATCTTTATTTGAACAACCAGTATCTGAACGTTATGATATTATGAGTTATCTTAAAACTGGTAAGAAATCTGAAGAGAAGAGTTCTTCTAATGACGTTCTTGTATTAGGTGTTATTTTACTTATTGTTGGAGCATCTTGCTTTGCAATCTATAAATTAAGAGATAGTTCAAATGAATAAAGAGCTTATGCTCTTTTTTATTTTATTTTTAAAACTTGTCCTACGGATAATAGATTATCCTTTAGTTGATTTAACTCTTTTATCTTGGATACCTCGATATTATTATCTCTAGATATTGACCATAGAGTATCTCCTTTTTTTACAATATAAGTACCATCTTCTTTTTCTTCCATAATATATGGTACTAGTAATTCTTGTCCTATTTGTAATGTTAGATTTTCCAATTGATTACTTTCAATTAATTCTGTTACTGGAATATTATATCTCTGTGCTATTTTCCAAAGACTATCTCCCTTTTGTACTCTATAAATTGTTTTTATATTATTTAATTCTTCTGTTTTTGGTATCAGAAGTTGTTGTCCTATAGATAATGTGTTACTAGTTAGATTATTAATCTTTTTTATTTTCTCTACTGTAGTATTGTATTTTGCAGCAATAGAATATAATGTATCCCCTTTTTCTACAACATATGTTGTGAATTCATTTATACTTATATCATGTTCTTTTAGAAATAATACTTGTCCTTCTGATAGTTCATCTGTTAATATATGATTCATTCTTTTTATTTCAGAAATAGGAATATTAAATTTTCTTGATATGGAATATAATGT
>CAMYXG010000041.1 GCA_947303225.1 uncultured Caryophanales bacterium
GTATGTCCATAACTATATCCATCTTTATATTCTTCTATTAATACTTCTACTTCTTTATCTATAAACTTCTTCATATAATCTTTTTCTAACTCATGAGATACTTCTATTAGTTTTCTTGCTCTTCTCTTTTTAATAGAACCATCAAGTTTACCTTCCATTCTAGAAGAAGCTGTACCACGTCTTTCACTATATGGAAACACATGAAGCTTTGAAAAAACAATCTTACGACAAGTATCAATTGTCTTTTGAAATAAATCTTCACTCTCACCAGGAAATCCTACAATCACATCTGTACTAATCGAAATATTAGGTCTAATACTTCTAATCTCTTTAATCTTTTCAAAAAAATAATCTAAATCATATTTTCTATTCATTGCCTTTAATATTTCATCAGAACCAGCTTGTAATGGTATATGTAAATGGTCTACTAACACTTTAGAACTTCTTAATACATCAAGAACATCTTCATTTAATTCAGTAGTTTCAATTGATGATATTCTAAGTCTATAAAGTCCTTTAATCCTCACTAATTCATTCAATAAATCAGCAAAACTAGTATCTAAATCTACCCCATAACTTCCTGTATGAATACCTGTAAGTACTATTTCTTTATAACCATTATCTACTAAATCAGTTATTTCTTTAACAACTTGTTCTTGACTTTTACTACGACATTTACCTCTAACAAAAGGAATAATACAATAAGTACAAAAATTATCACAACCATCTTGTATTTTTACAAAAGCTCTCGTTCTACCAGGAAAATTACTAATATACATATCTTCAAATTCTTTTATTCTACCTATATATTGCCTAACAATTATTTCTTTCTTTTTAAAATACTCATCAAGTAATTCTACTATTTTAGCCTTATCTTTATTTCCAATAATGATATCTAATCCATCTATTTGAATATCAGGATTAGCCGCAATAAAACATCCCATAGCTACTACACAAGCTTTAGGATTTCTTTTAATTGCTTGTCTAATCATTTTACGAGACTTACTATCACTATTATTGGTAACTGTACAAGTATTGATAATATATACATCACAAATATCACTAAAATCTTTTATTTCATAGCCAGCCTTAATAAGTTCATTCATAACATATTCAGACTCATATGTATTAACTTTACAACCTAATGTTAAAATTCCTACACTTTTCATACAATCACTAACTTTCTTTAAATTCTTGATACCACGAAGAAAATTTATCCTTTACATTTTCATATTCTTCTTTCATTTTTGGTTGATATTCATCATATACATCTTGAAGAGAATTCACTCCATCTTGATAAGAATCCACCATATTTTGATAAGACTCTTCTCCTATTTTTTCTTTATATTCATCTAATATTATTTTCCTTAAAATAAGAGTTTTTCCATACAATAATTCATAAGAATCTTTAGCTTTTTGAGAGAATTTATCTTGATATCCAGGATATTTCTCTTCCATTTTTTCTTCCATAACACGATAAATACGAAGTATCTGATCCTTAGCTTCTTGTTTCAAATCTTGAAACTTCTTTCCCTGAATTGTTCCATCATAAAAAATAAAATCTGTAATAGTAATAAAAGCTTCTTTAAAAACAGAATCATCTTGTTCTTCTTGACTCAATGTATGAATCGTCTCTACAAGTTCCTCTTCATGAGAATCAACAACAGAAGAAGTCGTAGTATTCTGTACTTTTCCACATCCACAAACAAAAAATATAATAATAATAAATAACAAAATTTTTTTCATAAGGTCTCCTTTATTTGCGATAAAATTATATCATAAAAATTAAAAAAAAGCCAGAAATGGCTTTATTGCTTCAATTCATTCTGTAACTCTTTCAGTGTCATTAAAAACTCATTGGTACGCTTAATTTCTTGATCTAATTTCTCATAATTAGCTGTGTTTTCTAAAGCAAGTTCATTAGAATCAACACCACGTTCAATTCCATAAATTGGTGAAATAATAGGACTACTTTGAAATCCTTTCGATGAAACAACATTTTCAACTTTTTCTTCTATAGGAACATCATTAGATACTTCCCCTTCTGGCACAACATTTGCAATAATAAATGGTTCTTCATAAGAATGATCAGTAGTCATACCAACCTTTTCAGCCAATTCTTGTAATGTAATTGGTTCATTTCCTTCATCTGCATATTGCGTAAGTTCATTCTCTTCATACATTTTTTTACTCTTTCGAACTAATTCATCCAAACTAATAATAGCATTTTCTTCTTGTTGCTCTTCATAATTAGTAAGAGAAACATTCTGAGTATCTTCAATAGAATTTTCTTTTTTTAATTCTTCTGCAATTTTTTCTAATTCTAATTTAGCAGTAGCTTGATCAGGCTCAATCGTAGTATATTCTAATTCATCTTCAGATTGAGAAACCACATCTAAATCAACTGATTCAACAGAAACACTTTTCTCTGCATCTCCTTCTTCAAGAATAATTGGTTCGATTGAAACAGATTCTTTCTCTAAAGAATAATCCTGAATATCTGTATCCATTAATTCTAAAATAGAAGAATTCGATTCAACATCTGGTTCAATAATAACTGGCTCTTCATCACTATGTATTTCTTCTTGTACTGGAATCTCCTCTTTTATTTCTTCAACTAATTTATTTAATTCACGAGTATTATGCTTCATTCTTCTCTTACTAGTATTTTTTTCCGTAAAATAAATCATCAAACAAAGAAGAAAAGCTACTCCTACAATAATAACTCCAATCATAAAACTATCCGAAGTAATAAGTGCTAAAAATTCTGACATATTTCTCACCTCTAAATTAAGTCTATCATACTTTTTTATAATTCACTGAAACAATTAAAACATATTTCAAAAATTGACAAATTCATTTACAATATTTTACTTTTGTTCGATTGACACATCTTTACAACTCATCAGCAAATATCTTACTAAATAAAGAATATCATATTTTTAAAAAGAAAGATATATTTTTTTCTATTTTTCATAAAATAAATTATGAAAGAAAATTTTATAAAGTCTACTATTATTTTAATAATTGGTGGTTTTTTTACAAAAATACTAGCAATGTTAATAAAAATAGAAATGGCAAGAATCATTGGACCACAAGGGTTAGGCCAATATATGATGCTACTACCTACTCTCAACTTATGTATAACCCTTAGTCAATTTGGTATACCAATTGCACTATCAAAATTAATATCAGAAGATAAAAGAAATCATAAAAAATTATTTCTATCAATCCTTCCAATATCTATCATAATCAATCTATTAATCATGATTCTTCTAATAATATTAGCCCCATTAATAGCAACCATCTTATTAAAAAATAAAGATTTAACAATTAGTATTTATGCAATTTCCCTAATCATTCCTTTCACTACAATCTCAAGTATTTGTAGAAGTTATTTCTTTGGAAAGTCACAAATGCTACCACATGTCATATCTAATCTATTAGAAGAAGTCGTACGATTATTACTAATAATAATTTGGATTCCTAAAATAATTCCCTATGGAATAAATTTAACAGTATGTTTCTTAATACTATCTAATATTTTAAGTGAAACAATGTCAACTATCGTATTATTATTTTTCTTACCTAAAAACTTCACAATACAAAAAAGAGATTTTAAACCAAATAAAACATATATCAAAGAAACAGCTCAAATTAGTATTCCAAACACAACAAGTCGATTAATAGGAAGTATTGGCTTTTTTCTAGAACCCATTATCTTAACAAACGTATTAATAAAAATAGGATATCCACCTTGGTATATTACAAAAGAATATGGAATCATCTCTGGTTATATCATTCCATTATTACTAATACCATCATTCTTTACTCTTGCTATTTCACAAGCACTATTACCAATCATATCAAAAGCATACGTAAACGATAACAAACCATTTATTAAAAAGAAAATAAAACAATCCATAAATATATCATTATTCATTGGAATTCCAATAAATTTTATAATTGTTTTAAAACCACATTTCATTTTAAAAACAATATATCATACCAATTCTGGAATAAAATATTTAAAAGTTCTAGCCCCTATTTGTCTACTACAATACTTACAGGCTCCTCTAGGAAGTGCTTTAGAAGCTATTGGTAAAAGCAAAGATGTCATGAAAATAACCATTATATCAACTATAACACGATCGTTATTAACATTTTTTCTTTCCTTTCTAAAAATAGGAATATGGGGATTAGTTATAGCAATCAGTATGAATATTATAATAATGACTTTTCTAGAATATAAAGAATTAAACAACTATTTTAATTACACCAAACTTTAGTATTCTTTTCACGAAAACTACACATTTATTGTATAATATAACTAATGGAGGGAAGTATGAAAATATTAATTGTAGATGATGAAGAAAAGATTCGTTCTGTAATAAGAGAATATTGTACGAGTAATGATTATGATACAGATGAAGCAGAAAGTGGAAAAGCAGCAATAAAAAAAATACAATCAAATCAATATGATTTAATGATTCTAGATATTATGATGCCAGAAATGGATGGATTTAGTATGTTAAAAGAATTACCAATAGAAAAAAGAATTCCAACCATAGTCCTATCAGCTAGAGGAGAAGAATATGATAAACTAACAGGCTTTGAACTTGGCATAGATGACTATCTAACAAAACCCTTTTCACCAAAAGAATTAATGGCAAGAATCAAAGCCATTTTAAAAAGAACAAATCAAACAATTCCTGATATTTATCAATATCATACATTAGAAATGAATTACCTATCACATACACTAAAGATAGATAAAAAACTAATTAATATAACTCCAAAAGAATTTGATATACTAACATACTTAATCAAAAACAAAAACATCGCAATCTCAAGAGAACAATTACTATCTAATGTATGGGGATATGATTTTTTTGGAGATGATCGAACTGTAGATACTCATATTAAAATGCTAAGAAATAATCTAGGAAAATATCGAAATCATATCAAAACAGTAAGAGGATTAGGCTATAAATATGTGGAAGATGAAGAATAATTTAAAAAATGAAATATTAAAATATTTTTTATTTTTTTCTCTATTTATTCTAAGTTTATTATGGATTTTCCAAATACTTTTCTTTAACTCTTTTTATAAAGTACAAAAAATAAATGATATTAAACTAGTATCAGAAAAAATAAAAAAATATAAACAAAAAGAGAATTATCATGAAATCATAAACGATTTAGCTTTTGATAAAGGAGTCTGTATAGAGATTATCAATAATAATTATGATTTATTATATGGATCTACTTACTTTGGAAAAGGATGTATTTCTAATATAGAAAGAACTTATCAATATAAATTTGATTTTATTAATGATAATAAAGAAGAAAAAACTTATGAAATAAAAAATCCAAAATATCATAATAATACACTCATACAAGCAATCAAAATAGAGAATAATCAATATGCTTTTATTAATACATCTTTAGAACCAGTAGATGGAATTACTTCACTCATTCATAAACAATTAATTGTCATATCGATAATTATATTAATACTCTCCTATGTATTAGCAAATTTTATTTCTAATCATATAGCTAAACCAATCAAAGAGATTAATCAACAAGCAAAACTACTTACAAAAGGAAATTATCAAATATCTTTTCCTTATACAAGTAAAATACAAGAAATAGAAGAACTATCCAATACATTAACTTTAACAAATAAAGAATTAAATAAAACAGACGAATTAAGAAGAGACTTAATGGCAAATGTATCTCATGACTTAAAAACACCACTTACGATGATAAAAGCATATGCAGAAATGGCAAAAGACCTACATCAAGGAAAAGAAGAAAAACAACTACAAGATATGAATACGATTATTGAAGAAACAGATAGATTAACAATTTTAGTAAATGATATATTAGAATTATCAAAAATGGAACAAGTAGAAGATAACCTAAAACAAGATAATTTTGATCTAATCAAATTAATAGAAGAAATTCTAAATCGATACAATATATTAAAAGAAACAGAAAAGTATGATTTTCATTTTATTCATAAAGAAAAAAATCTCTTCATTACAGCAGATAAAAAAAAGTTAGAACAAGTCATCTATAATCTATTAAATAACGCTATTAACTATACAGGAGAAGATAATAAAGTAACTATACGAGTAACAAAGAAAGAAAATATCTTAGTAGAAATTACAGATACCGGAAAAGGAATAAAAAAAGAAGATATACCATATATTTGGGATAAGTATTATAAAAATAAAAAGAAACATAAAAGAAACTTAATTGGTACAGGATTAGGATTAAATATCGTAAAAAAAATATTAGAAGATCATAATTATCCATATGGAGTAAAAACAAAAGAAAAAAAAGGAACTACTTTCTATTTTGAAATACCAAAAAAGGACTAATTTAGTCCTTTTTTTCATATCCTAATTGAATTCTTGCTTGACGAATTTCTTCATCTGTCATTGGAATCCATTCCCTTCTTTTAACTCTTGACTTATGAGTAGAAGATTGAATACTTTCCTTTTCTTCACTTTGAATTTGTTTTCTAAATAATGGTATAGAATTCATATCAACAGCATAATTAGCAGAAATACCAAAAGAAGGACTAGTCATAATAATTCTTTTTCGTAATCTCTCACGAAATTGAGGATCATTTCCTCTTAATAATTCAATTTGTTTACAAAAAGCTTCTCTCACGTGATAAATAGACAAATAGATTTTCTTATCATGAAAAGGTATAACAACACTATTTAGAGAAACATCGTCACTCTGATCATCAAACTGGTCTTTGAATCCCTCAAAAATATCAAGTATTTCAGAAAAATGATTTCGAATTCCAGTTAAAACAGCCCTTCGAAATTCTACAGATTGAAGCTCATCTTCACAAAATGAATAATAGATTGAATTTCTTGCACTCTCTTCAACACAATTTAAAAGTACTTGTTCAATATAACTCTGATTAGACATTCTTCTTCCATTCAAATTAAGAGTAATACCTAAATGATTTCTAACCCAAGAACCAACCTCTTTATGAATACACTTAGTAAGATGAAGTTCTCTCAAAGAATTAAAAGAATAACGATTACCTACAATATTAGGTTCACTTCCATATCCAATCCATCCATGTATTTTACCAGTCAACATCGGAGGATTATAAAGAGAATCTTCAAGTCCAAATTCATCTTTAATTTCTTCTAATATTTCAATATATGAACATAGATTCTTAGTATCAGAATAAAAAACCATCGTATCATCACGTTCAGCTCTTCCATCAAACTTAAAATAAAACTTAAGTCTTCTCTCTTTACATTTTTTGATAAATTCTAGACCTATAAAATGACTCAAATAAGAATCACAATTAATATAAAGTCTATGAGATATTTCATTTCTCTTATGAGTTCTTCCATAAATATATCTAGAATCAATATGTTTCCAAGAACTAAAACTACCTAACAAATCCCAACGAAAATCAGTTAAAGCCTCACGAATCTCAATAGTAGCATTTTCCCCGTTTAAGACCTCCATAATTTCATCATAATTAGTTGGATTACATCCATTCAAATAAAAACTTAAAATACGTGCTTTCCTATTTTCCTCTTTACTAAGTAATCCTTTACGAGATATATGTTGAATAGCCTCTTTCCAATCACGAAAAATAGCTAAATAAAAATCATCTCTTAATTTTTCACCATAAACACAAGTTTTTTTCTTTTGATTTTGATAAAAATCATTTTTTACTAATCCACTATAAATATGATCTGGTCTTTCTAAATAAATATCAATTAAATCATCCATAATAGAAATATCATCAAGTGGATTTTCTATCGCACAGACCAACTCTTTACATGTCATAATAATCCCCCCATAAAGTGAGAATTATTATAACATACATTTATAAAGAAATCAATATATCATAAATACAATTTATTAATTATAAATATAAAGTTCATGTTGACATCTAGTACAAGCTACATATAATAAATTTCTTTCATTACTTTTATAAGAATTATTTCGATCATTATAAATAATAACACTATCAAATTCTAATCCTTTAGAAACATAAGCAGGAATAATTACCAAATCCTTATGAAAACTCTTCGTATTAGCATCTACCAAAGAAATATCTACATCATCATGAATTAATTCATATAAAGCTTCTGCTTCTCGATTATCCTTTGTAATAACAGCTGTACTTTGATATCGGTTATGTAGAGTTTGAATATCTTCTACCAATCTTTTTCTTAAATCAGCTACACCTTTACGAATAAGAACTGGCTTATTTGTTTTTCTTCTAATAGCATTCACATGACTCAAATGAAGAATCTTATTCGTATAATCAATTATTTCTGGAGAAGAACGATAAGTTTTTAATAATTCCAAGTAACGAGTCTCACCCCGAAATAAATCTTTTAATTCTTCTAAAGACTCATAATGATAATACGGATTAATATTTTGATGAATATCTCCCAATATCGTAAACTCTGCTTTCTTAAAAATATTACATATAATAATATATTGAAGTCTATTATAATCTTGAGCCTCATCAATCACTACTTGTTGAATACTACCTTCATATAAGAATCCCTCTAATCTTCCCTTAATATAAGTAAAAACTAAAGCGTCTTCATAATGAAGAATATCTACATCTAAAAAAGAATCAATAAACTTCTCATCTAACTTCATCCGACAATATTCACTAGTAAAGAAAGATTTCATAATCTTTCGATAATCCTTTTCAAAATTACTATTCTGATACAAAAGCTTTAAGTATGTTTTAATTTTACTCGTTTTTCCTTTATAATTTCTAGAACATAACTTCTCCGCAATTTCATCTACTCGTTCAAATAAAGGAAACTTATCATACTTTTCATGTAACATAGAATTGATCTCATCTTTATCAATTATATTCTTAATTCCTTCTTTAAAAGAAGATGTAAATGTACAATTCTCCACATAATTCTCAATAAATGCATCCAAATCATCAATAATAGAATCACTCTGTTTATATTCTACTAATTCTGGAAAAGATTCACTATAAGAATAATAACGAGATACAAAATCAGTAAAACTTTCTACTCCCTTGTATTCTGTAATAAAATGCTCTAAATAATCAGCAAAAGTCGTTTGTAATGTATTATATTCACCAAGAGATGGTAATACATCTGATATATATTCTGTAAAGATTTGATTAGGAGAAAATATAAGTATTTGATTACTATTTAAATTAGGTAATCGATATAA